>CBDUPM010000072.1:0-9252 GCA_965369105.1 uncultured Bacteroidales bacterium
GGAAATCCTGATACCCCCATTCCATTGTTCACTTTCTCCGGATTTATGCCATCCAGAATATCAGGCATAGAATCATGCAATGTTTTTAAATTAAGCTTCCATTGAAAGCTGTTCCGATCTTTTCTGCTTACGTTTTTCAACAGAAACTGGCGTACCCTGGGTGATTTGACGGTATCCGCCAGCATCAGGTCTATATCCATCCTTGAATCTGCTTTTGCAAAATCAACCTTCATCATTGCCTGGATGATGTTTAAATGATCGACGGTATGAGGTGCTGGCTGATCAAGACTTTTATAGCTTCGTGGAGATATATCCACTACAATAAGCGATTGAACCCTTTCCGGATAATCTATTGCAAAAAACATACATGCTTTTCCTCCCATCGAATGGCCAATCAGACTTGCTTTTACCAAATTTTGGTCATCCATGAATTCGAGTAGATCATTCTTCAGGTCAATATAGCGGTGTTCTTTTGTCCGCGGTGAATTTCCATGATTTCTCCAGTCAGGAATAAAAACTTCATATTTTTTAGCCAGTTCCCTGGCAATTCCCACCCAGTTGTCGGATGCTCCGTAAAGCCCATGGCATATAATTAATGCCGGGCCTTCCCCAAATTTTCTGAAAAACATTTTCATGCCATCCTGAGTTGTTGCTTATACATCTGGATCGTATTCTCATACCCAAGATAAATGGAGTCGGCAATTAAAGCATGCCCGATAGATACCTCAAGTAATCCGGGGATATTTTCATAGAAATACTTTAAATTCTGAAGATTAAGATCGTGACCGGCGTTAATTCCCAGTCCGTTTGCAGAGGCAACTTTCGAGGCCCTTACAAAATCAGCAATAGCACTTTCTTTGTCAATAGGGAAATGAGTGGCATAAGGCTCTGTATATAGCTCAATCCGGTCAGTCCCGGTCAGTGCGGCACCTTCAATCATTTTACTTTCTGTTCCGGTAAAAATACTCGTTCGGATATTATGTGATTTTAATTCCTGAATTATTTCAATAAGGAGAGATTTGTTTTTTATTGTATCCCAACCCTCTGATGAGGTCAATGCCTCCGGAGGATCAGGAACAAGAGTAACCTGGTCAGGTGAAACGGAGGTCACCAAATCAAGAAAAGATCTGGATGGATAACCTTCGATGTTAAATTCTGTAGTTATTATGGGTTTAATATCCAGTACATCCTGATACCGGATATGTCTTTCATCGGGCCTTGGATGAACGGTCACTCCATCTGCCCCGAAATTTTGAGCATCAATTGCCGCCTTCACAACATCTGGAATATTTCCACCTCGGGAATTCCGGAGTGTTGCAAATTTATTTATATTTACACTTAATCTGCACATAGTATTTATACCTGTTTGGTGCAAAGTTAAAAGTTTAATTCTTATCAGGCTTATGTTGGCAAAAGATTTAATGAGCGATGTGGTACCTGCCCTGAAAACTTCTGATACAGGAAAACAGGCTTTATCCTGGATGGATATTTTCCGTATTTCCCATTTACCAATCGTAAATGAAAGGGAGTTCCTCGGATTAATTTCTGATACCGATATTTATGATTTGAATATGGCTGATGAGGCCATTGGAGCTCATAAACTTTCGCTTTTTAGCCCATATGTTTTTCACGATCAACATATTTATGAAGTCATAGAAGTGGCCTCGCGTCTGGAGCTTACTGTGGTGCCTGTTCTCGATCATTTCAATAATTATGAGGGCTTAATAACCCTGACAGACCTGGTTGAAGTTTTTGCTGATCTTTCTGCTCTAAAACATCCTGGCGGAATAATAGTGCTTGAGGTAAATCAACGTGATTATTCCCTAACTGAAATTTCTCAAATTGTTGAAAGCAACGATGCTAAAATCCTGAGTTTGTATATTTCTTCTGATGAAAATACGACAAAAATGGATATTACCTTAAAAATCAACCGAAATGATCTTAGTGCAGTTATCAGAACCTTCGAGCGGTATGAATATTTTATAAAGGCTTCCTACTTAAAGGATGATGAAGCAGAACGATTGTTTACCGATCGCTATGATTCCTTCATGAGATATCTAAACACCTAAAATACCGATTATGAAAATTGCCCTCTACGGGAAGGAATTCAGTGAGGACTTTCGTGAAAATATTCATGAAATGTTTGAGCAGTTCAGGGAAAATAATGCGAAGGTATTTATTCATGACCGCTTTAAAGCCATTCTGGAATGCGAGAAACTGGATCACTTCAATTTTTCAGGCAGTTTTAACGATAATTCTGGTTTGCCCGACGGGGTTGACGTTTTAATTTCATTGGGAGGTGACGGCACTTTTTTAAATACCTTAAATCTGGTGAAAGACAGCCAGGTGCCTGTTTTGGGAATAAATACCGGCCGACTTGGTTTTCTGGCAAATATAAGCCGGGAGGAACTGAAAGATTCCATCGGGCAATTGCTCCGGGGTGAATTTTCCACAGAAACCAGGAATCTGATCTCATTGAATAGCAACAAAGGTCCACTGGACCCCTTTAATACAGCTTTGAATGAAATTACCATTTTAAAAAAGGGTGTTCCCATGATCAGCATTGAAACCCATTTAAATGGTGAATACCTGAACTCCTATTGGGCTGATGGACTTATCATTTCCACTCCAACAGGCTCCACAGCTTATTCCATGGCCGTAGGCGGACCGATTATGCTTCCCGGGTCCCGGAATTTTATCATTTCCCCGGTTTCACCCCATAATCTGACTGTTCGGCCAATTGTGGTACCCGATGATATGGAAATCAGGTTACAAATACATTCAAGGAGTGACCAATTCATGGTAGCAATGGATTCAAGGTCATATACTGTCGACACAAACACAGAATTAATTATAACCAAAGCCAGTTATGGAATTCAAATGGTAAAGTTCCCGGTCAATAATTTTTATAATACTTTAAGAAATAAGTTAATGTGGGGAATGGATAAAAGAAATTGAACCCCATCCATCCAACACGGGTAGATCTCAGAAAAATAAATCAAGGAATAATTAGCTCCGTTTCCCGGGCGGGTTCGTATTGTTGTATTGAAATGAAAAAATTCCGGATATAATTACCAGAAATACATTAGCTGGGCTGACTTATTTTTTTCATCTGACCCCATAAAATCTGCATTTACAAAAAGTCAGCTGTTTTTTGATAATTATGTGAATAACTTGCAATGATTAATGGTTTAAATCTGTGTAAGTTTAAGCTCAAAATTTGGAATCTGTCTAATTCAATTAAAGTCAATAGGTTAATTTGTGTTAAAAAAAGACTTTAAGTTTAAGAGAAACTGGCAGTTTTTTAATAAATTTATATCTTTGGACATAATTTAAATCAAGAGGATGAAAAGAATCGCTGGTCTTATCCTTTTTGTTATTATAGTTACTTTACCCTATAATGCAGAAGCACAACGCTGGAAACTGAGAAGGTATGAAGCCACTGTCGGTTTAACAGCTGCCAGTTACTATGGTGATGTGGGAGCATCTTCAGCAAATCCCCTTTTAGGGATAAAAACGGTAATGCTGGGCTCAACCAGGCCCATATTGACCTTAGGAGCAAGGTATAAGATTACAGGAAATACCGCTGTAAAACTTAATTTAAGTGGCGGATGGTTAAATGGAAAAGACGGAGGTGATTTAGGCGAGTATAGAGATTATTCCCTGAACATGACAATATTTGAGCCCTCAGTTCAGTTTGAATATTACCTGATGGGAGAAGGGAGAAGCTTTTCATCGGCAGCGCTTTTTAACCGACGGGGTATGTTGAATAATTACTCCAAAGTTTATTTATATGCTTTTGGAGGTGTTGGTGGTACTTTTTTCTGGCCAAGGGAAAAGACTTCCACAATAATTCAACACAGAGAATTTCAGGAGTTTAAGAAATTTGCATTGGTTTTACCTATAGGATTAGGACTAAAGTATTCCATTTCTCCGGCTTTATCAGTGGGATTTGAATACGGACCCAGGTTTACTTTTACGGATAAAATTGATGGAATGTACCATGAATATTCACAATATAATGACAGATACGATTTTGCGACCTTTTCAGCCATTTATAAGGTCCGGACAGACCGGAGAGGAAGACCTATGTTTCGCTATGGTTTCAGACGATAGACCGGGTGATGTATCTTTTTATCTGAAGTACAGCTATTTCATTCTAATTTTCTTTATTCTTTTTCAGATACAGGATGTTAATTCACAAAGAAAAGCCGATATTGGCTTTTTTGCAGGTACATCTTATTATATGGGTGATATCAATCCTTCCACACACTTTTATTCTCCTTCTCTGGCCATTGGCCCGGTATACAGATATAATTTTCATAAACGAAGTTCCGTACGATTCAGTGGAATATACCACAGGCTTAAGGCTGACCCGGCAGATTTCGATATTTATTATCCGGTGCCAGTAGCACCATTTAATGCAAGTTTTGTTGATCTGGCACTTAATTATGAATTTAATTTCATTCCATATAAAACTGCCGACAGAAAAAATAATCAGAGTTTTTACACAGGGTTTGGAATAGGATACCAGATGAAAATCACTCCTGATTTAGCCAATAATATTACGATTCCTTTTGCTATCGGTTATAAGTTTAATGCCGGCAAAAAACTTTCAGCCGGTGTTGAATTATCATCACGAAAAACATTTTTTGATGAGAAAATTGACGGAGTGGGAAATATCGGTAGCACAGAAGATAAATTTCATTTGGTTGGTAACAATGACTGGTATACTTTTGCAGGAATTTTTATAACATACAAGATCTTTAATTTCAGGGAGGATTGTCCAACCTACGATTAACAAAATTATGGCATCAAAAGAACAGGTAAATATCGATAAGCTTCCTATCCATGTAGCAGTTATAATGGACGGGAACGGGAGATGGGCTGAGAGACACGGAAATGAGAGAATCTTTGGCCATCAGAGCGGTGTGGTGGCAGTAAGAGAAACCGTAGAAGCAGCTGCGGAATTGGGTATACAATACCTTACCCTTTATGCTTTTTCTACTGAAAACTGGAACCGCCCCAGGGAAGAAATTGATGCTCTTATGATGCTGCTCGTGCAGACCATCAGAAATGAAATGGAAACCCTGATGAAAAATAATGTAAAGTTAAATGTGATCGGGGATATTAGCAGCTTACCGGAAGGGGTCAGAGATGAATTAAGCCTGGCAATAAGGGACACCAGTAAAAATGATGGTCTTACTCTTCTACTGGCACTCAGTTATAGCGGGCGCTGGGAGATTCTAAAAGCAATGAGAAGCATTGCCAGGGATTACAAAGAAGGAAAGATAAATGAACATGAGCTGTCGTGTGATAACTTTGTTAGTTATTTAAACACTGCTGAATATCCTGATCCCGAATTACTTATAAGAACAAGTGGAGAGTACAGATTAAGTAATTTTCTTCTATGGCAAATTGCTTATACTGAACTGTATTTTACGAATGTTTTATGGCCTGATTTCAGGAAACCTGATTTTTATGATGCCCTGGTGGATTTTCAGAACAGGGAAAGAAGGTTTGGGAAGATTAGTGCTCAGGTTAAAAATGAATCGGTTAATTAATGAATGAAATGACAAAAAGAAATATAATAAGTTTATTATTTGTATTGCTCCCATTCCTGGGGTTTACCCAGCCAAATAAGGAAATTTCAAAGGTTATTGATTACTCCATTCCACGGGAATATGAAATTGCCGGAGTAACGGTTGAAAACGTGGAGTTTCTCCAGAAAGAAGTATTAATCAGTATTTCAGGATTTAAAATAGGTAAAACCATTACCGTTCCGGGTGATGATATTACAGATGTAGTGGAGAAATTCTGGTCACAGGGTTTATTTTCAGATGTCCAGATATCGGCAACCAAAATTGAGAATGGTAAAATCTGGCTGGAAATATATCTGGAGGAAAGACCCCGGATGTCGGGACTTAAAATCGATGGCATTAGTAAGTCGGAATCCCAGGATCTCATGGAGAAGTTGAGCCTTAGAAATGGCAGCCAGGTAACGGATGATGTCCTGAATAATATAAACCGCATAATTAAAGAACATTTCATCGAAAAAGGTTTTCTGAATACGGAAATACACATTAACCAGGAAAAGGATACCCTGCGTCCGAATATGGTTAAACTTTTTGTGGAAGTGGCTAAAAATGAAAGAGTTAAAATTGAAGAAATTTTTATAAGCGGAAATCAGAATTTCAGTGAAAAGAGGCTGAAGAGAGTGATGAAGAATACCAAGAAAAAGAATCTGAATATCTTCAAAACCTCCAAAATGATAAAAGCTGATTTTAAGGAAGATAAAAAAAACCTGGTTAGTTTTTACAACGAAAACGGCTACCGCGATGCCAAAGTGCTTTCTGATTCCATCGCTTTGGTCAGTGAAAAAAGAATTAACCTGTATATAAGTCTTGAAGAAGGATCAAAGTATTATGTAGGCGATATAAAATGGATTGGAAATACCATATATCCGGCAGATGTCCTTAACCAGGTTTTTGGGGTTAAAAAAGGTGATGTTTACAATCAAAGTCTGATAGATGAAAGGTTAAATATTGATGAAGATGCTGTAAATTCGCTCTACCTGGATAACGGATATCTATTTTTTGAATTAGATCCGGTGGAAGTAAATGTGGAGAATGATACCATAGATTTTGAAATGAGGATCAGGGAAGGGAAACAGGCCTATATTAACAAGGTTATTATTGAAGGAAACACCAAAACTAATGAGCATGTTGTAAGAAGAGAGCTGAGAACCAAACCGGGAGATCTCTTTTCAAAGCAGGACATAATCAGGTCGGTAAGGGAACTGGCTCAATTGGGGCACTTTGATCCTGAACAAATAAACCCGGAACCTCTACCAAATTACACCGATGGTACAGTTGACCTAAAATACTCACTTGTTGAAAAAGCGAACGATCAGCTGGAAGTTTCGGGAGGCTGGGGCATGGGAATGTTAGTGGGCACCATTGGATTGAGATTCTCTAATTTTTCCATAAGGAATATTCTGAAGGCCGGCATGTGGCGACCAGTCCCATCTGGTGATGGTCAAACTTTAAGTGTACGGGCCCAATCTAACGGAAGATTTTACCAGTCCTATAGCATGTCATTTGTAGAACCCTGGTTTGGCGGCAAGAAAAAGAATTCATTTTCGGTTTCATTGTACCATACCAAAATGAACAATGACTATTATTCATATATCTATGGAAACAGGGAAGAAAGTTCCAAATTCATGAAAATCTCAGGAGCTTCGGTAGGTCTGGGTAGGATGTTACAATGGCCGGATGATTTTTTCAACCTTTATCACGAACTTAGTTATCAAAGATATCACCTGAACGATTATCAAAATTATTTCTTATTCGCTAACGGTAAATCAAACAATTTAAGTGTTGCAACCCGGCTCACGAGGAGTTCTATCAGTCAACCGATTTATCCCAGAAGAGGTTCCACTTTTATGCTTGGATTACAGCTTACCCCTCCATATTCCCTTGTAAACGGAAAGGATTATTCAGATCCGGATATGCCTGATGAAGAGAAGTATAAGTGGATTGAATACCATAAATGGACTTTTAAAGCGGACTGGTATGTAAGTTTGGCAGGGAATTTGGTATTATACACACGAGCACACTTTGGATATCTCGGACATTATAACGATGATATCGGACCCTCTCCCTTTGAAGGATTTGATCTGGGTGGCGACGGCCTGACAGGTTATAATCTCTATGGAAGGGAAACCATAGCGCAGCGTGGGTATGAGAATAGTTCTTTGACACCAAGAGTAAACGGAAACAGATCGGGTAACGTATACACCAAATATACAATGGAACTTCGTTATCCCATTTCGCTTAATCCTTCAGCCACCGTATTCGGTTTGGCATTCCTGGAGGCTGGAAATGCCTGGTATTCAATCGAACAGTTTAATCCTTTTCTGGTAAAACGAGCAGCCGGATTCGGACTTAGGGCCTTTCTGCCTATGTTCGGTCTCCTCGGTATAGATTGGGGTTACGGATTTGATGATATCCCATGGGCACCTGATGCGAATAAATCTCAATTCCACTTTACCATTGGTCAGCAATTTTAAGAAAACCAGAAATAAATATTAGTCATGAAAAAGTTAGCATTAACCATTGTGTCAGCATTCTTGCTATTTGGCATTGCGAATGCACAAAAATTTGCCTTTGTTGATACGGAGTATATACTGGATCGTATTCCTTCCTATAAGGCAGCAAATGATCAGGTAGATAAAATTTCAAAAGAATACGAAACAGAATTGGAAACCATGTATACAGATGTTGAAAAACTGTATAAAGCTTTTCAAAATGAAAAGGTGTTGCTTACAGAAGAGCAGAAAAAGAAAAAGGAAGACGAAATTATAGCAAAAGAAAAAGAGATTAAGGAGAATCAACAAAAGTATTTTGGTCCTGAAGGAGCTGTTTTTCAAAAAAGACAGGAGTTGATAAAACCAATTCAGGATGAGGTCTACAAAGCGGTAAAAGAACTTGCACTTGAAGGGGGCTATGCAGTGATTTTTGATACTGCTTCAGGCAGTGGAATCCTTTATGAGAATGCACGTTACAACAAAAGTGATGATGTACTTAAAAAATTAGGATATTAGTATTTTATCCTTACATTTGTAGCTGTTTTTTTGGACCTAAACCAAAACCTAAAAATTAAAATACCATTAAATAAATAACAAACGGATGAAAAAGATCGCTAAATTAACATTGATTCTTGTATTTCTTACCTCAGCAGTGATGGTAAATGCCCAGAGCTATAAATTTGGACATATTGAATCACAAAGAATTGTGCTTCAAATGCCGGAGTATACTGCCGCAGGAGATAGCTTAAATAAGGTAAAAATAAAATATGATGAGCAGGCTGAAAAAATGCAGGTGGAGGTAAACCGTAAATATAACGACCTTCTTGAACAACAAAATTCACTGGATTCACTAATCCTTGAAAGTATGTTTGCAGAAGTGCAGAGTATGCAGGAAAGACTGCAGAATTTTCAGGCTCAGGCAAATCAGAAACTAAGAACCTTAGAAGGAGCTCTGCTGGAAAAAGTTATGGGTAAACTTCAGACTGCCGTTAACCAGGTAGGAAAAGAAATGGATCTCATATATGTTTTTGATGTCAGTGCAAGAAACCCAATTTATACATCGGACAAAAGTATTGATATCGGTCCGATGGTGAAAGAAAAATTAGGTATTCAATAAGAAATATTAAACAATTATAAAAGACCATTTTGAGTTTTCAGAATGG
>CBDUPM010000073.1:0-9231 GCA_965369105.1 uncultured Bacteroidales bacterium
CTCCAAGTCCTTTAAACCGGGTAATCTCTGGATTTTTCCCCAACTGATGTATGGCTTCATTTCTTTCCTCCTCACTATAACAATAAAGGGTTTTAGTCTTATTTCTCACCCTGAAAAGCGGGGTTTTCAGAATAAATAAATGACCCTTTCTAACCAGGTTTGGGAAAAACTGGAGGAAAAAAGAAATTAAAAGCAAACGAATATGCATTCCATCCACATCTGCATCTGTGGCGATAATTACCTGTTTATAGCGCAGGTTATCAAGGCTTTCTTCAATATTCAATGCAGCCTGTAAAAGATTGAATTCTTCATTCTCATATACAATCTTTTTGGTCAGCCCATAGGTATTCAGGGGTTTTCCTTTCAAACTAAAAACGGCCTGGGTATTTACATCACGGGATTTTGTGATTGACCCGGAAGCTGAATCCCCTTCCGTTATAAAAATTGAACTTTCCTCTTTCCGGTCTTTATTGGTATTATAATGAATCCGGCAATCCCGTAATTTCCGGTTGTGAAGGTTTGCTTTTTTAGCTCGTTCCTTGGCCAGTTTCTGGATCCCGGAAATAGCTTTTCTTTCTTTTTCTGATTCCTGGATTTTCCTTAACAGGATATTTGCGGTTTCAGGATTTTTGTGCAGATAATCATCCAGTTCATTGGAAAGGGTATTCATAATAAAATTCCGAACGGAAGGTCCACCCGGTGCTATATCCTTTGATCCCAGTTTTGTTTTGGTCTGCGATTCAAACACGGGTTCTTCAACTTTTATACTGATAGCCGCTATTATGGAGGCCCTTATGTCTGAAGCGTCAAAATCTTTTTTATAAAAATCCCTTATGGTTTTAACCAGTGCTTCCCTGAAAGCTATCAGATGAGTTCCTCCCTGGGTGGTATTCTGCCCGTTTACAAAACTGTAATACTCTTCTCCGTATTGATTTCCATGAGTAATGGCTATTTCAATATCTTCTGCTTTTAAATGAATGATGGGATATAATCCTTCATCGTTCATAAA
Organism: uncultured Bacteroidales bacterium; assembly: GCA_965369105.1. GTDB lineage: Bacteria > Bacteroidota > Bacteroidia > Bacteroidales > JAGLSB01. The sequence goes on from CBDUPM010000073.1 coordinate 1,010, forward strand.
ATCATTCAGCAGATCAACCAGGCCGTTTTTTGATATAAAAGTGGTTCCGTTATAACTGATTTTCAATCCTGTATTCAGGTACACGTAATTTTTGAGCATGGTTTCGATGTATTCAGGAATAAACCTGAACTTACCGAACATCTCATTATCCGGTACGAAACTTATGGATGTTCCGTTTTTAGTATCCGTTTTGACCTCCGGTTCATCCTTTAAAAGATTCCCCTGGTTAAAACTTGCCATCCTGGACTTTCCTTCCCGAACCGATTCAATAATAAAGCTACCGCTTAATGCGTTTACGGCTTTTATCCCCACCCCGTTCAGCCCTACGGATTTTTTAAATACTTTGGAATCATACTTGGCTCCGGTATTCATTTTAGAGGCCACATCCACCAGCTTACCCAACGGCACTCCCCTGCCATAGTCCCTGACGGTTACCTTGTCCTCATCAATCGTTATATCGATGGTTTTTCCAAAACCCATCATGTACTCATCAATGGAGTTATCCAACACCTCTTTCAGAAGGATATATATTCCGTCATCAGGAGAGGATCCGTCGCCAAGTTTCCCAATATACATACCGGGACGCTTTCGGATATGCTCCTTCCAATCCAGTGTTCTGATGCTGTCTTCTGAATAATTCGCAGTCATAATAAAATTTTTCGAAATCAGGGAACCGATATTGCCCTGTAAAAAATCTTTTTTACCAGGGTTTGTCAGTTTTATCCGAATTTTGCACAAATATAATTAAAACTTAATGCGTTGATCCCTTGTTTTTATCAACAAATCAAGTGTTTAAGCTAATTTTTTTATCCTTAAATTAGGGCATTGCTAAAGTATTTAAAATCAATATCCTGTACTTCAAAATACCCTGCTCTCTCAAATAAATACATGATTTAATAAGCTGGTTTACAAATATTTAGCCTTAATATCCCTGCTTTGGAGATAAACATCAAAATATTGATAATCAACTACTTAAATTTTTATAATTGTTAAAAACTAATAGCAATAACCTCCATTTCCACTTCCGTTTCCTTGATATAGTTCCCGGATCTGTCAAATTCCCATATCCACTTTTTCGTATTTTCAGCTTCGGGGAGTTCAATATGAACCAGGTTTTTCTCTTCCATTTTTCCCGTATGGATGTTTCTCTGTCTTTCCTTAATGTCACTGATAAGTATTCCCTTATTTCTTCCCATTAAATCCAGGTGGGATTTTTGGATATTTTTCCTGAAATCCAATATAACTTCAGAATTAATATCGAAGAACTTAAGCAAATAATCGACCAAAATAATATCCAGTTGATTGAGAATATTTAAAGAAATTATAAATGAATCCGGAGAAAATCTCTCGGATATCTGAAAATCCAAATTTTTCAAACTCATTTCTATATCAACCTTCTTTCTGTTTTCAACCAGATTAAAAATGGATGAGATCAATCCACCGGTTATATCTGCTTCAATTAACGCAATATTTGGAGATTTTCGTGCCTTTGCCCTTATTTGGGGCGGATGATAAATATCAATAAGTGAAAAACTTTGGACTTTATCCAGAAGTTCGTCCAAAGGGAAATCCAGCAACCAGCCACTTCCGAGAACTGTAATACTTTCAGGCTTTCTAACGGTAACCTCATCCAGAATATAGCTTTTGCAATTTTGAAGATGGTGCTGCCAATTTTCAGATTCTCTGAAATACCGGTCGAGGATTCCCTTCTGATCGGAGAGATAACCCATCCTTCTTACTATTTTCCCGGGTAGTTTTTCAAACATTATACTTTCTCATTTCCTCCAGCTCTTTGCTAATAAGCGCTTTCACTTTTATCATCAATTCTTTAGGCCCGAGCATTTTTATCTCCTCATAGGGAATGGGTTTCAAGATCTTCAATCTCATTTTTTCCTTTCCGGTCATGCTCCATCCTTTTTTAGGAATGGCCCGGGATGTTCCGTCCAATACCATAGGCAATATATCAGCTCCGGCATTCAGAGCTATTCTGAATGCACCCTCCTGAAACTTTCCCAGTTCTCCATTTACCGACCGGGTTCCTTCAGGAAATACCATGATGGAATTCCCTGAATTCAATTCCCTTTCTGCCTGAACGCGAAATTTTTCAAACGCATTTTTATCTTTTCTGTAGATTCGTATGGAACGGTTAAAACGTAATACCCAGCCTACAAAAGGTAAACGAAAATTTGATTCTTTGGAGGTCCATCTGAAATGACGAAATGTACTATATACAACCACGATATCAACCAGGCTCTGATGATTGGAAAGAACCAGGTATTTACCCCGGTTTTTAAAATTCTTCCGGCCGGTAACTTTCAGGCTCCACAGAGGATTGGCCCATATATACTGTGCACCCCAGAAACAGGAAAACTGGTGAAGGATCCTCCGGTTTTTATCCCACCATACCGTTAAAATCCACAAAACAATAAGGAGAGGTGTCAAAAACACAGATGTGATCATGAACCAGGTCCACATTATTATGGATATGGTTTTTAATGACAGGGTCTTCATACTAAAATAATTCCTTTACTATTTCACTTACAAGGGGTTCTTCAAAAATTCCGTCAAAGTTATCATCCAGGAGTCTTTTCCTGATTTCATCCGGATCATGCCTGCAATTAAGCAAGTTCTTCTGAATTTTTGAAATTCCGCTGAAATCGTTTTCAGGTTCAACTTTACATTCCACAATTATTCCCCTTTCTACCCTGAATTCAATTTCAAAAGAAAGAGGATCAATTTTAATTTTTCTGCGGAAAGTATATTTTGGTGAATATCCAAAATTCCATTCCCAGTTTTGATATTTTTCTTTTTTCAGTTTTTCAATTTCTTCTGTATCCTTTTGGCTGAAATCATATTTTACTGCTCCTTTAGTTGACTTCAGAATGTCTGTCATTAATAATTCACGGAATTCATGGATATCCATTTTTTCAGACAACAATTCCTGAATATTTGTAACCTTTGATGAAACCGATTTTACTGCTTTGTCCTGGTACTTCTCCATATTCACCTTTAACACCTCTGAAAGTTCTTTCAGTTTTGAGGAGAACAAGAGGGTACCATGATGCAGGGTCCTTTTTTTCCATACATGTTCAGCGTTACCGCTGAATTTCATTCCATTCACCACCAGCCCGTTCCTCCCGTCAAATCCAGCCCTTAAATCCAGTTTTTTCAATACCTCTACAACAGGCTGGGTAAAACGCTGAAAATCGATCAGGTGCCCTTCTTTCCCGGATATTATAAACATAAAATTCAGGTTTCCCAAATCATGAAAAACCGTACCTCCTCCTGAAATTCTTCTGACAACTTTAATATTATTTTTTCTGGCAAATTCGATATTGATTTCTTTCAGCGCATTCTGATGCTTTCCAATAATAACCGATTTTTCATTCCTGTAAAGCATAAAGCAATCTTCTGCGAAATTCTTAAGAAGGTACTCTTCTGATGCTATATTAAAATAAGGGTCGGTATTTAGATTTTGAATGCAAATCATTTTATGCGTCTAGTGGCTTTTTTAAAATATACTTACTGAACAGTAAAAAAACTCCGGATGCCAAAAGGGCTCCCCAGACAGCCCCTGCCAGAACATCAAAAAAATAATGAACTCCAAGATACATCCTGCTGTAAGATACCAGTGCTGCCCAAAAAAACAGTACAAATCCTGTCCAGTTCTTACCAAAGCACAGAAAAAAGAAGGTTGCAAGTGCAAAACTATTTGCTGCATGGGAAGAAATAAATCCATATTTACCTCCCCTGTAATCATTTACAAAATGAAGCATCCCTTCGAGATCAGGATTTCGGCTGGGCCGCAAACGCAGGAATACATTTTTGAACAAATGGACTGAAGACTGGTCGCTAAGGCTTATCAGAAGTATAGTAATTCCAAGAATGATCAAGGCTTTAAGAGGAGGTTTTTTATAGAAAAGATATGCGAGCAACACCAGGTAAAATGGCCACCACGTAATTTTCCCGCTGACCCACCACATAATTCCATCAAAAAATTCAGAGTTCCATGCATTAACTGCAAACAGAATCTTTTCGTCTATTTCCTGTAAAAATTCCAGCATAGATCAGGAATTCAACATTTTCCATAGCAAATCTTTCAATTCCGTAATCCCCTGGTTTGTCACGGAGGAAATAAACAGGTAGGGTACCGGAGGAAGGTCTTTTTCAATCTCCTCCATAAGCTCCTCATCCAGCATATCAGATTTAGAAATTGCCAGAAGGCGCCTTTTATCAAGCAATTCAGGATTATATAGTTTCAGCTCATTCAGCAGAATATTATATTCTTTATGGATGTCTTCACTATCAGCCGGGACTAAAAACAAAAGGCTGGCATTTCTTTCAATATGACGTAAAAATCTGATTCCCAAACCTTTTCCTTCATTAGCACCTTCAATTATCCCCGGAATATCAGCCATTACAAAAGAAAGGTTATCCCGGTAAGAAACTATTCCAAGATTAGGAACCAGGGTTGTAAAAGGATAATTGGCAATTTTGGGTTTAGCAGCAGATACCACCGACAACAGGGTTGATTTTCCTGCATTCGGAAATCCAACAAGTCCCACATCTCCCAATAATTTCAATTCAAGGATATTCCAGCCTTCCTGCCCTGCTTCACCGGGTTGAGCATACCTTGGGGTCTGGTTGGTTGCCGATTTAAAATGATCGTTACCAAGTCCTCCCCTACCGCCTTTTTTTAGAATTTTCTGTTCCCCGTCTTCGGTTATTTCAAACAGAAATTCCCCCTCTTCCGTTTTTGCTACGGTACCCAGGGGTACTTCAATAATTTCATCTTTGCCATCTGCACCGGTTTTCAGAGCACTACTTCCATTCTCACCATGAGTGGCAAATATATGCTTCCGGAATTTAAGATGAAGTAAAGTCCACAATTGTGAATTACCTTTTATGATAACATGTCCGCCTCTGCCCCCATCTCCGCCATCAGGTCCGCCTTTTGGAATGTATTTTTCCCTGTGCAAATGCGCAGAGCCGGCCCCTCCTTTTCCGGAACGGGTAAATATTTTCACATAATCTATGAAATTCGATTGGACCATTGGTACCTTATCTGATGGAAGTCATTAAGCAGAATACCTGCTATTTATCTAATTCCTGTTCAATTCTTTTAAAAATATCTTCTATACTTCCCACTCCGTTTATGGGATGATATTTTCCTTTGCCTTCATAATAGTTTGCAACGGGAGCAGTCTGATTTTCATAAACAGAAATTCTGTTTTCTATGGTTTCCAGTTTATCATCTTCACGTCCGCATTCTTCCCCTCTTTTGAGCAGGCGACCGATTAATTCCTGTTTTTCCACGACAAGAGAAACGCAATAAGAAATTTCTGTATCCAGGGCATTTAATAAGTGGTCCAGAGCCTCAGCCTGGGCTACAGTTCTGGGGAAACCATCAAAAATAAATCCTTTTGCATCCTGATTTGCCTGCAGCTTGTTTTTAATCATTCCTACAACTATATTATCTGAGACCAGTTCACCCCTGGCAATGATTTCCTGGGCTTTTTTACCAAGTTCCGTTTTACTGGCTATTTCTCCCCTGAGAATGTCCCCGGTAGAAAGATGCACCAGTGAATATTTATCGATAATTTTTTGAGATTGGGTCCCTTTTCCAGATCCCGGAGGACCAAATAAAACCAGGTTAAGCATTCTATTTCTTTATTTATTGGTTTAACATTTGTGAAAGCTCAAATATACGAACAATGAAGCTTCTTTTAGAAAATTTTTCTTTATGTTTTGAAAAAACACCAGCACTACCTGCCTGTATTCTTTATAAAGGGATATTCTACTGCAATTTAGATTTCTTACTAGACTAATTTGACGAAAAGCTTTCAGCTTTATACAATTTCCGGAAAACTTATTTCAAAAGGGTATAAATATCTTCCGTATTCCTTCCGAATCCGTCGTAATCGAGTCCGTAACCGACAATAAACTCATTCGGTATCGAAAATCCTATATAATCAATATCAAAATCCTTTTGATAAGCTTCGGGTTTAAAAAGCAGGGTAACGATGGTGATGGAAGCAGGCTGGTAACCGGAGAGCTGCATCATGATATTTTCAAGTGTGATCCCTGTATCAACGATATCTTCCAGGATGATTATATGCTGACCTGTTATTTCCTGGTTCAAACCAATGAGTTGTTTTACTGAGCCGGTGGATGAGGAACCCTGGTAGGAGGCCAGCTTTAAAAATGTAATTTGTGCATCCATCCTTATTTTTTTAAACAGATCGGAAGCAAACATAAAAGATCCGTTTAATATCCCCAGGAAAACCGGCTTTTTATCCTGGAAGTCCGATGATAATTTCTCTGCCAGTTCTGAAATCCTGGATTGTATTTTATCTGAAGATAGCGAAATCACAAACTCCTTGTCCAGTACTTTTAATTTATCCATGCCTTTTATTAAATTTTAGACGAAAATAATGTTTATTCAACTAATAGTCAAAAACAAATTTTGAATCCTGATTTGAGATTAAATATATTTACTTAATTCCCTGTTTTAAAATCAATTACAAAGTCAAAAAATATTTTAAATATCACTTTTTAATTTTCTTCCGGTAAAAAAATTTAAAAGGAATAACGAGATTTTTAGATTTTTTCCATAAAGGTGTAAAAGGATCTTTTAGCAACCGGTTTTGAATCACATGATCAGCCTGAAGATTAAAAGGCCTTTAATTAAATCTTTTATTAATTAAATTTTTTACAATGAAGACAAAATTCTTTTTACTCGGAGCGTGTTTCCTTTTACTCATTTCATGTGTAAAGGAAAGTGAAAGTGATGTTCAAATGAAAACAGATGATTATGCATTTGAAAATGCCGGACAATTGCATAATGAGTCCCTGAATTATTACTATTTAACAAAGTCGAATACCAAATCGGTTTCCCGGCATGAAGACCGGCTTGAAGAAATTATAAATGTGAATGCAGATTTTCTTATCCAAAAAGGATTTAACAAGGCAAAAGTCCAAAAAATCAGGGATAATGTAATTGTTTCCACCCGGGAATATAAATTAAGTAAGAAGTCAGAAACAATCGTACCGATGCCTGATGAATTCATTAATTTAATTGAGAATCAAAACAATTATAGTCCGGAATTCATATCTGAAATCCATAAAATTCTCGATTTAGGTTTTGGGGAAGAGGATTTATCCCGGATAATTAATTATGTAAACAATGATTTTCAGGAAACTCAATTTATTTTAGATTCGGATAATTTTGCTAAAGAAATATTTGTTGATATTTTTAATAATTCTTTATTGTACTGGACCGGTAATGATCCCAATTATAATCCTCATAATAAGAAACTAAAAAAATCATCATGGGTAATCATTAACGATGGAATCGGGGGGATTCTGGGAAGTGCATTCGGACCCATGGGTTCAATAATCCTGGGAACAGCCTTCTCCGTAGGTACAAATGAGGAATAAGACCTGAAATGTTTTTTATTAACTTAAGGACTCTAATATTTTACAAATTAAATAATTAAAGTTATGAAGCAAATCAGAATCTTTCCTATGTATAGCTATTTCTTTAAGCTTGCCGGTTTAGGAATATCCATTTTTAGTCTGATAGTCTACTTCTTCCTGAATCCAAAATTTGAAATATTTATTTACACAGGATTTTTAATTATGGCTTTCTCAAGGGAGAAAAATGAAAATGATTTTGTATCGCACAACAGGAATGAAATATTCAAACTTAGTTTTGGTTTATTCCTTTCATTTATGATAGCATTGACAATTGTTGAAAGCTTTTTTTCCGGTTTTGTTTTTAATCCGGGTCCCTTTCTTTACATAGGCTTACCCCTGGTATTCTATTTGACAGTTTTTTATTTAAGCCTTATTTTTAATATCGCATTTGATTCTTCTTTTAAGCTTTCAGAGAATGCGAAGAAGTCAAAGCTTCAATATCTGTTGTTTTTGTTATTAATTCTGATTGTTTTTGTATTATTGATTTTTATAAGTAAACAATAGCCAAATCCGGGCAGGTAAAAGTACAGGACGATTTTTTGATTTTTATCTGTCCGGACAGGTAATTTCAGTCTCAGGCATAGAATTAATTCAATTTCTGGTATTCTGGAATTCCTTAACTTTGAAGTTTATTTTGAACATTTCTCCCGGAATTTAATTATTTGGGAAGAGAATATTGAATATTAATAAACAAAAACCATATCTCGAATGAAACCAAGAGTAAGTATTATTATGGGCAGCAC
>CBDUPM010000074.1:0-9184 GCA_965369105.1 uncultured Bacteroidales bacterium
ATGGGAGAAAGATTTGGATATTATACCATGCTCGCCATTTTCACTCTCTATCTGCAGGCGAAATTCGGTTTTGATACTGCAACTGCCGGAAAATTTTACGGTGGATTCCTTTTTGGAATTTATTTTTTACCTCTTTTGGGAGGGATATTAGCAGATAAAGTATGGGGATATGGAAAAACCATTACCATTGGAACCATCATTATGTTTCTGGGTTACGGAATGCTTGCGATACCGGACAGGGGGCTAATCTTGTTAATTACCTCTCTCGCTGTTATTTCCCTTGGAACGGGCCTGTTTAAAGGTAATCTGCAGGCATTAGTCGGAAACTTATATGATGATCCCAAATATAGTGGTAACCGGGATAATGCATTCAACATATTCTACATGGGTATCAACGTAGGTGCATTTTTTGCACCCTCCGCCGCCACAGCAGTCAGTAATCTTATCCTGAAAAAAAGCGGCTTCTTTTATGAAGCGAGTATACCGAACCTGGCTCATCGATTTTTAAAAGGTGATCTGCCAGATACGACTGAACTGGTTGGATTTGCTGAAGCCCAAATGGGAGGTGCCGTTAGCAATCTGAGCGAATTTTCTCAAAACTATATTGATTCATTGTCCCAGTCATATAATGCAGGTTTCGCTATAGCTGCAGTTTCAATGGTAATATCATTGATTATTTTTAAAGCTTTCAAGAAATATTATAAAACTGCAGATGTAACTGAAAAACAAAAAGCGGCCAGTGAAGATCTTAAAGATCAGGTAATCGTTCTTACTCCGGCGCAAACCCGATCAAGATTGATAGCATTGGGGCTGGTTTTCTTTGTGGTTATGTTTTTCTGGATGGCCTTCCATCAGAATGGATTTACCATGACGGTTTTTGCACGTGATTATACCATGGATAAAGTAAGTGCATTTACCTATATGTTTTTTGATCTGAGAGCATTTTTACCCATACTTATATCCATTATCGGATTGATATTTGCTTTAAGAAAAACATCTTCATCCAAAATAAAACTGATTGGGTTTTTAATAGCAGTGGTCTCGGGCCTGACTGCCTTTATGGTTTATAATTCTTATGATGAGCAAATGACCATATATCCTCAGAAATTTCAGCATTTTAATCCCATATTTATTGTTTTCCTTACCCCTCTAATTGTTGGATTCTTTTCTTCTCTCCGGAAAAAGGGCCGGGAACCGTCTTCCCCGAGAAAAATTGGAATCGGTATGGTTCTGACAGCTGTAGGTTTTACCCTTTTAATTCTGGCATCGCAGGGATTACTCTCACCGGCAGATCTTGGGGGCGCAAAAGCTTCATCAGGGTCCTTAATTTCTCCCTATTGGTTAATTAGCACTTATTTTACGCTTACCATTGCCGAATTATTTTTAAGTCCGATTGGAATTTCCTTCGTTTCACAAGTTGCTCCTCCGGCATATAAAGGTCTGGCCCAGGGGGGATGGTTGGGAGCTACCGCATTGGGGAACCTCTTAGCCGGATTGATCGGACGATATTGGATCAGATTAGAATTATGGGAATTCTTCTTAATTCTTGTGGTTATGTGTTTGCTTTCCGCCATATTTATTTTCAGCATTCTCAAATTGCTTGAAAAAGCAACCGATGATTAGAAATCTTAATAATTAAATAGATTCAAGAAACCCTGTGATCAAGAAATTCACAGGGTTTTTTTATTGTCAAAATAATTCTAAAACTGAGATAAAAAATCCATATTTAGCTAAGGATACTATTATGGTTTTTCAAAATATTAAATTACATTTACGGTATTCTACTGAAAAGTTACTGAATGAGGTTTACCAAAACATATATAGCCTTAGTTTTTATATTTTTTTTCCCTTTTTATCTTTCTGGTCAGAATATCCAGAAAATTGATAGCATAGAAAATGTTTTAACAGATGCTCAGGATAGTCTGAAACCAAAACTACTATGCGATATTGCTGAATTATACAGAAGAGACAGAAATGCCCCGAATGCTATTCAATTTGCAGAGAGGGCGATTGAAATGGCAGTTTCAGTTTCAGATTTTGAAACCCTTGTCAGGGCAAATTCTTTGCTGGCAGGTATCTATTACCGACAGGACAGCGAAAAATCTTTTAATTATTGGATTGCCTATCTGGATGCGCTCAAAAACAAAGGAGACACTGCTGAATTCGTGCTTTCTGTTTTCAGAAGATCTGAAATATTTGCTAAAATTAAACCAGAGCGTGTAATTGATTTAGCTGAGCAAACCCTTGAAATAGGTAAGGTATCAAAAGACAAAAACATTATGGCCAGGTCTTATGGAATCAAAGGGCTGGTGAAATTTAATACCGGAAATTATAAAGAAGCGCTGGATTCATGGGAGCTTTCTCTTAGTTTGCATGAAGAGCTGGATAATAAGAATGAAATTGGAACCATGCTCACCAATATCGGGGTAATCTATAAAAATTGGGGAGACTATCAGCAAGCCACCGATTACTACCAAAGAAATCTGGACCTGCAGGAAGAAATCGGTGACACTTTACAGATTGCCCGTGCTCTCAGCAATATGGGAAATATCTTTTTTTATGTAGGGGTGGATTTTCAAAAAGCGCTGGGTTATTACAAAGAAAGCCTTGAATACTTTCAATTATTGGATAACCCTATCAATACGGCCAATACGCACAATAATATCGGACTTGTTTACAGGGAATTAAATGATTTTGGAGAAGCATTGGTAAATTTCAGACATGCCTTAAGATTATTCCAGGAAGTTGATTTTAAACCGGGGATTGCCAGTTCTCAAAATCATCTTGGAAATATTTATATGGAAGGGGGAAATTATGCAGATGCCCTGCAATTCTCGCAAAATGCCCTGAAAATAAATGAAGAAATCGGAAACCGAAAGGAAATGGCTTCCAATATGAGAGATATTGGCAAAGTTTATCTTGCTCTTAAAAATTACAGGCAGTCATTAATGTATTTTGAACAAAGTCTGAATTTAAATATTGAACTGGGTCATAAAAGAGAAGTATACGAGATCTATAAAGATATTTCATTGGTCTATGAAGCACAGGGACTTTTTAAAACAGCCCTGGAGAATTTCAAACAATACAACGAATTGAAAGATTCATCCATTAGTGATGAATACCTGAAGCAAATAACAGAGCTTGAGACGAAATATGAAACTGACAGGCGCGAAAGGGAGCTTGAACTCGAGAAATCAAGGAATGCTGAAAATATGGCAACCAATATGGCGCTCGAAGCAGAAAACAAGCGGCAAAGAATTCTGCTGATATCATTTGTTTTCGGATTGTTTGTAGTCGCTGTTTTTTCTATCCTTCTTTACCGGCAGTTTAAAGCGAAACAAAGAGCAAATGTACTTCTGGAAGAACAAAATATCGAAATAAGTCATCAAAGAGATCAGATACTGGTACAAAAGCAGGAAATCACGGACAGCATTACCTATGCCAGCCGGATTCAAAAAGCCATCCTGCCTCCGGCAAAAATCCTGGAAAAAAACCTCGCCGATCATTTTATTTTATATATGCCCAGGGATATTGTTTCTGGCGATTATTACTGGATGACAGAGATTGATTCAAAAACTATAGTTGTGGCGGCAGATTGCACAGGCCATGGTGTTCCGGGAGCATTTATGAGTATGCTTGGTGTTTCATTTCTAAATGAAATTGTAAACAAAAACCACATTACAAAAGCCAGTGAAATTCTGAATGAGCTTAAAAGAAATGTTGTCGCATCCTTACACCAGACAGGTGAAGTGGGTGAAGCACAGGATGGAATGGACATTGCCCTTCTGGTCATTGATCATAAATTGAAAAAAGTGGAATATGCCGGAGCCTATAACTCCCTATATCTTATCAGAAATAAAGAACTGATAATATATAAGGCAGACAAAATGCCTATCGGAATTCACTTTTCTGAAGAAACGGAATTTAAAAATAACGTATTCGATTACCACCCTGATGACAGACTTTATATCTTCTCGGATGGTTATATGGATCAGTTTGGGGGAGATAAAGGCAAAAAATTCATGACCCGGAAATTCAAGGATCTTCTGTATGACCACCATCTAAAATCTTTCAGCGAACAGGCGGAAACCCTTCTGAATACTTTTATAGCCTGGAGAGGAGATATTGATCAAATTGATGACGTGCTCGTGGTTGGCCTGAAATTATAATCTGTTTATCCTTCCTTTTATATTTAGAACTTATTTAGAATGCAATCTTACAGGAGCCATTGTTAAAACTAATATATTGAACCTTATTGACTTTTCCATTCAAAAGCAGTAACTTTTTCAGCTCAAAACCGTAAATTATAATATTTAAACCCCGGACTTAAATTTTTCAGCCTGAATTGCTTAAACTAATTCACCCAACTATGAAAAAATTTACTCTGACCACGACATTCACTTTGATCCTTGTGCTGTTGCCAAATTTTATCAGTGCACAGGATTTCGTAAACTTCTTTCTTTCTTACGGGAGCAATTGTGAGCCTGTGGATTTAACCCTCATAAATACCAGTACACTCGACGGACCCAATGGAGGGCCATATTATGAATGGTATATTGATGGAGGATTGGTTTCAACGGATCCTAATCCAACCAACCAGATTTTAAATGCAGGCAATCACCTGGTGGAATTATATATAAGCGATGATGATGGTTTGATTGGAGATTACAGGGAAAATATCCTCGTAAGCAAATTCATTGATGATTTCAATATCCTTCCTTCAGATCTGATCTGTCCAGGCGAAAAAGTGATTTTGCAGGTTACCCCTGAACCCTGGATGGTTGAATGGGATTTCGGTGATGGGAGCGTATTAAATAATGACCAGGAATACTATAATAATGCAGAACATATTTATAAGGAAGAAGGCACATTCACTATCTCATTATATGTAGAAAATGAATGTGGTTCAAATGATATTACCAAAGAAATTAACGTAGCTGCAGATGCAGTCCCTGAGTTCTTTCCTTATATTTCAGGGGATAATAATGTTTGCCCGAATGAAGAAATACTTTTCGGTGTTCAGGAAGAGTATGAAAGTTATTTATGGGATTTCGGGGATGGGAACACTTCAACAAAACGAAATCCTATTCATACATATCCCGACCAGGGAAATGCTTCCTACCAGGTAAACCTTACCGTAACCAATATTTGTGGAATAAGTAATACAAAATCATTGGATGTGAATATCGCAATGGATATTGAAGCCAATGCGGATTTCAATTTTAATACCCAGACTTCCTATTCTACGCCCTGCCCGGGAACTGAGATTTTTTTCCATGCATTTGCTTCGGGTTCCCATCAATGGCATTTTGGTGACGGGAATACTTCCAATGAAAGAGACCCGGTAGTGAGGTTTGCAAATGAAGGCGATTATACGGTAACTCATATAGTTACATCCGGTTGCGGGACAACAGATACCATCTCGAAGAATGTAACGGTTATGATTAATCCTGAAGAAACCGCAGGTGCTTACTTTATTTTTGATGTTCCCATTGATGATTACGAGCTCTTATTTAGCCTGGATACCCTTAGAATTTGTCCGGACGAGACGGTTAAATTCAGAAATGAGGTTTATTATGATGATGATGTAGAGTTCAAATGGGATATTTCTGATGGAACAAGCATCTTCGGCCGTAATGCAGAACACCGCTTTCAGAACAATGGCCTGTTTACAGTAAACCTCTCTTCCATCACTCCCTGCGGTGGAGTTTCCAACTTTTCCCGTTATGTTTTGGTAGACGATGCGATAGCCCCTGATGCCAGTTTTATGGTTATTCCTCAGACAATATGCCCGGATGAAACCGTATACTTCTTCGATGATGATTTTGATCCCCGCAAAAACATCCGATATCATATTGATTTTGGTGATGGTCAGCAAATGAACGATATAACTGCTATTACCGACTATGAACTGGAAACCCTGGCAAGTCATCAATATGCTGATGGAGGACCCTATACCTTTGTATTTACTGCAGAAAATTCCTGTGGAAATACAAGCCAGGTGAACGGAACCATAGAAATTGACCCTGATCAGGAAAGAACACCTTTTTATTATATTACTAATTCCACTTCTACTGATAATGATATTCCTCCCGCAGAATGGTCTGCCCGGGGAGATGACACGGATCACCAGTTTGACCTTTTCATCAGCTGGCCTGCATGGCAACCGGCTTATGGTGAGGTATTCCATGTCTTCTTTTGGTATGGAGGAATGAGTTTAATTGAAGAAAACGGAACTCCCGATGGCTATCTGACCGTAAATTCTTCCAATATAATTTCAGGTGAATTGATAACTGCCTTTGTTCCGATGAATGAAACCGGACCCAATACAATTGGGATGGCCGCAGGATATTTTTGTGGTGGAATACCTCGCTTCGATGATGATCCCGAGGCATATGGCATTCCAATGGACGGGGACATGATTCCGGTTCTTGAAATACCTTTGGAATCAGCTGGCAATACCAATATCATCGATATTTCTCCGGGAGGAATCATCATTGATCCTTCCTGGGATGGTTTATGCAATAGCGATAAGCATGAAGGTACCTGGTACAGGGAAATTAGTCCGGGAGTTTATGCAGTCCTGGAATTATACGAATATGAAGGATTCTATACATACTCCATGGAATACAGGGATGGAATTATGTTTTATAATGAAAGTACTTATATTTCCTCTGCTCCCTATATTTACCCATCATATCCGGACATCAGTGCGATTGAATGGCAGGATGAAGGATGCGGATCGTACATAAGCTATTTAGTTAACCGCCCTTCACAAAATGAAATAGAATTTATTTCCCCCGGGGATGAATGCACCGAAAGGGAAAACTTCCTTACAGGCATCTTTCAAAAAGCCAGTGATGAGGGATATGATCTCAGTGTGTGTCCGGGAGACCTGGTAAAATTCCAAATTGCCGGAGGTATGAGTTATGAATGGGATTTCGGAGATGGTCAGACCAGTACCGAACAATTCCCGGTGCATGCTTACTCTGAACCCGGTTTGTATACTGCCTCTGTTACAGCGACCAATAGTTGTGGTCGACAGGATATTCTAACCACGAAGGTCAGCATTAAGTCTGATAATCCGCCGATAGCAGACTTCTGGCTGGAAAGTGTAGATTTTTTCAGGTTGGACTCTATAAAATTCAATTACGGCTATTTTGATATCAGGCCGGGAATGATAGACAATAATAATTATAACTGGGACTTTGGAGATGGCAAGACTTCTGTCGAAAGAAGCCCGGTACATGTCTACACCCTACCGGGAGAATATAAAGTCAGGCTGGATGTATCAAACAATTGCGGCAGCAACAGCTATGAACAAATGATTTATATTAAGCCTGTACCCAGCTTATGCGAGGCAAAATTCACATTTACTGTTGAAGGTACACAGGTAAGCTTCACCGATATTTCAACCGGATATCCCACCAACTGGGAATGGGACTTTGGAAATGGAGATTTTTCAAATGAACAAAACCCGGTATACGATTATTCATCCGATGGAATTTATTTTGCCGTACTCACCATCTATAATGATCTGAATGAATGTATTTCTTCTACAGAACGAAAAATCGTAATAGGAGATGTAGCCTGTGATGCAGGATTTACTTACCTGGTTAATAACTCAACCGGAAGAGTTTCATTTACGAATATGTCGGTGAATGCCACCAATATTCAATGGGATTTCGGAGATGGACGATTCAGCAATATAGCAAATCCCGTACATAGCTATGACCGTTTTGGAATTTACCCGGTATGTGTCACTGTTTACAATGATGCAAATGGATGCCAGTCGACTCATTGCGAAGAAGTGTTTGTAGGACCTACCGATACCAGTTTTGTCAAAGCTGATTTTAGTTTCTTTGTGCAGGAAGATATGCAAACAGTCAGGTTTAACGATCTTTCTGCCGGGAATCCTACGAACTGGTACTGGACCACCGGAGACGGTAAAATGTTTACAGAACCAAACTTCGAACATACCTACCCGGGAAGCGGAATTTATAAAGTTTGCCTTTTGGTTTTTGATGAATTAACCGGAAACAGCGATGAAATCTGTAAAGAAATTGTAATTGGAGAGGTAGCCTGTAATATTGAAGCCAGATTCGACTTCTATCTTGACAATGAGTCAAAAAAGGTCATATTTGAAAATAAGTCTAAAGGAACTCCTGAGTATTATTTCTGGACCTTCGGAGATGGCGGAAGTTCTGAAAGAATGTCACCTGTACATCAGTATGAAAATCCGGGATTTTATCTGGTTACTTTATCCGTATTTGATGCAACCAATAATTGTATGGATCATTTTGCCGAATTTATACAGATTGGACAGGTGGAATGCCGGGCTGAATTTGAGGTGTCAGTAGATCCCATATCAAGAAAAGTGAAATTCCAGGACAAATCTCAGGGACCAGTTGAAATTTATTACTGGAATTTCGGGAATGGAAGATTCAGTAAAGATAAAAATCCAGTTATTACCTATGACAAGAACGGAATCTACAATGTTTCACTAACCGTAATAGATTCTAACCAGACTTGTATGGATATTGCAATCAAAGAAATTCAGGTGGGTGCAATCAACTGTTCAGCCGACTTCGATTATTATATCGACAGCGTAAAAACCACCGCATATTTCCAAAACCGGAATATAGGAAAAACAACAGAAGTACTATGGATATTTGGAGACGGAACCTATAGTTCCAAACTTAATCCAAAACATAAATTTCCAGCTCCGGGTTATTACAATGTAAGCTTATATACTTTTGACATGGAAACTGCCTGCATGGACTTCTATGAAGAATACCTGTTAATTGGAAGCGCAGGAATTGACTGTAAATCAAATTTTATTTTCCAGCCTTCTGATGATGGTTTAACAGTCCGCTTCAAAGAAAATTCCCTGGGGAATATTCAGAGCCAGGTATGGAACTTCGGAGACGGAACCAAATCCAACATGCAGAATCCTGTACATACTTACGAAAAGAGTGGCTACTACCTTACCTGTCTTACAGTCCAGAATAACTTTGGAATTCGTAATATGTCCTGCAAATGGGTGCCTGCCGTCACTGAAAGCGAATCAGATTGCCGTACAGACTTTTTCTTTACGGTTGATTCAGTAAATCTAACGGTCAGGTTTAATGATAATTCATTTGGCGAACCCGACAGCTGGTTGTGGGACTTTGGAGACGGGAAT
>CBDUPM010000075.1:0-9168 GCA_965369105.1 uncultured Bacteroidales bacterium
TCTGTAAACCTGGAAGTATTCTTCGAGATGCTTGATATGATAAAAACTCATGATGTATGGTTTTTAGGGTGAGGGTATAATTATAGTATAATTAACAGGTAAACAGCTGCATGGTTCAATGAAGAAAGCAGAGTAATACAATTTCGGACCATTCAGCTATGGCTCAGATCATAAAATAAAAACTGAAATTATCTGTTTTGGATAAGGATTTAATATAGAAGTGGCCATTAAATTATTACCCCAATTTGTAACCATGAAATTGAGTATATAATTTCATTCAGAAAATAAATGGCTGATAAAGTTTCTACCCTTCCATGAGCCCCGGGTCTTTATTTGACAGAACTTATTTTAATATATTGATTTTTATTTCCCGATAAATAAGCTGCCTCCTGGGCTCTCAGGCTTTCAAGGTAATCCCGTCCATTGGGTTCAAATTCCTTTCCTGAAAGGAAACAATCCATAAAATGTCTTTGTGTTTGGTATACACAATCACCGGCAAATTCCCTGGGCTCATTATTATAATTCACCTGTTTTTCTTCCTCTCCCAATAGTTTGACCGTGATTTTTCCGTTTCCATAAAGCCGGATACTTCCTTTTTCTCCATCAAGGAGACACTCTCCAAAAGTGAATCTGGCATTATCATAATTGGGCTCATTATAGCGGTTTGCATCCCAAAAGGCTCTCACTCCATTCTTAAAGTTGAAATAAATTTGGGCAGAATCTTCCCCTTTAATAATTGGATTAATTTTCCGGAGTACCGAAAAAACTCCCTCAATCTCACCAAATAAATACCTGAAAGTGTCAATAAAGTGAATCCCATTTTCATATACCAGGAATCGGGGATACTCTCTGAAATAGGGCTGACGGGGAATGTAGGCATTCTCTCCCCATCCATCTCCCATCCTTGATCTGAAATACATGGTGTGGGGTATTCCAATCGCTCCTGAATCCAACAGATTTTTTATTTCACGGTACCAGGGTTGAAACCTCCAGTTTTCATGAACCATAAACCTCACCCCTTTTTTTTCGACGTATTCAACAATCTTTTGAGATTCTTCAAAGCCAGGAGCTAGAGGTTTCTGACAGATAATATGAATTCTTCTGTCAGCAGCCGCTTGGCACATTTCCAGGTGAGTCTCCGGAGGTGTAATGATATCAACTACATCGGGTTTTTCCTCATCAAGCATTTTTATCCAATCTGTGTAATGTGTTTTTATACCACATTCATCCATAATGTCTTTTGCTTTTTCCGGATTTCTGTTACACATGGCTGTCACTTCCACTTCCGGTATCCGGTTCCATGCCCTGTATTGAAATCCGGCAAAATAACCGGATCCGATTCCAACTATTTTTAATTTTTTCATTTTTTATTCAGTTAATGCTTTTTCAGGATTCATAAATATCCAGCTTACAATGGAAAGGGCTGCCAGCCCAGATGCTACAAAGAAGAATAAAGTTTCAGACCCGGTCCAGTTAAGCAAATACGGAAAGGCAAGTGCAGTAATAAAGGCTCCAATATTTCCGGCCATATTCATAGTGCCGGATACAGTTCCGGAGTTTTCTTTTCCAATATCAATACAAAATGTCCAGGAAGGACTTAATGTCATGTCGGCCCCAAATAAAGCAATTGAAAGCATGGCTATCGCACCTTCAATTGTATCCATATTGATACTGCCGAGCATTCCGGCAATGACAAGGGTAAATCCAATGATTGGAGGGATTCTCCTGCTCAGTTTCCATTTATTTCTTTTGTAAATAAAATCCACTAATAATCCGGAGGAAAGGTTGCCGAAGAAACCAAAAATAAGCGGAACGGATGCATAAAAACTTGCTTCCACAAGCCCCAGCTCATAGGTTTTCCGTATGTGTGGAAGCATCCATGTCAGGCAAAAAAAGAATGTGAAATTGGATCCGAAATATTGGAGCATAGCCAGCCAGACATTTGAAGAAGAAAGCATTTTTCGTCCGGACAAAACTGATTTAATCTCTCCTGTTTTTTCCTGCCTGTTTTCCATTATAAACTTCTTTTCCTGTTCACTTAAACCGGGATGATCTTCTGGTTTATCCTTGAAAAGTATATACCAAAGGAAAGCAAACAGGATTCCTGTTATACCCAGGATTACAAAACTCATTCTCCACCCTAATCCTTTTATCATAAGGGCAATAAGAGGAAATGCCACCGCAGCTCCAAATCGCGAGCCTGAGAAATTGATTCCCTGAACGGTTCCTCTTTCTTTAAGAGGTATCCATGAATATACGGCTCTTGAAATCCCTGGAAAAGCCCCTGCTTCACCTGCGCCAAATAAAAACCGGAAAACCAGCATGCTGAAATAATTCCATGCTGCTCCGGTAAGGGCTGTGAATAAGGACCAGACTGTAACAATTATGGTAAGTACTTTCCGGGGACCAAATTTATCTGCGAAATATCCACCCGGAACCTGGAAAAGAGCGTAGCCAATTGAAAATGCTGAAAATATCCAGCCTAACTGTGTATCGGTTAATCCCAGATCCAGGCCAATATTTTCTTTTGCTGAAGAGATACATGCCCTGTCAATATAAAGAAAGAGAGATAACAAAAATGTTCCGGTTACAAACAGATATCGCTTCATAATCAGCTTTATTTTAGTTCGTTATAAATTTTCAATAATGAGTTATCATTTCCTACATTCCCAGGAAAAATAATCATGGAAACATCTTTAAATTTCCCCTTTTTACTTTTGATTACTGGAACACCCGGAAGAATTTGACCAGTAACTTTGCTTACTTTGATTTCAAGTGCATCTCTTGCAACAACATGAGAGCTTATTCCACCTTTGACCAGAATGTATGACGGGATATCTGAAATGTTTTTAATTGTATTTACCAGAAATTCAGATACTTTTCGCCCAATTTCCAGGTTTTCTTTCCTGGAATTTCCTGAAACTAATTTTCTTTGAGTATAAAGGACGACATCATTACCTGAGGCAATTTTTGTTGAAATTTCCATTGAAATATTATAGTAATCAGATTTTTTATGAAGCAGATCTTCAATATTTATTTCTATTTGTTCAACAGTAGAGTTCTTCAAAAGATAATCCAGCTGGGCAGAGCTTTTGGGTACATAAGAGCCAACAATAAACAATCCGCCATTCGAAGATTTATTTCTTATGTCCCTTTTTTTCAGTAAATTTTTTTGAGGAACAGAGGCAAAGGAATTCAGAAAGGAAGCCGCTGTTCTGAATATAATATTTCTGCCTTCTGAAATACTTTGGATCGAAGCTTTTGCGAAAACATCAAGATCAGATTGACAGACTGCATTTACAAAACATGCTTTTTTTGAAAGCTCATTTAATTTTAGAACAATATTATCTGAAGATCCCATTCTTAAATCGGCCAGTGAAAATGAAATTATTTCTTCCCGGCATATTTTGTTTTCTGTTTTTTCTATAATATAATCGAACAGATTGGATGAATTGAATCCAAATGACTTATCTTCTGCAAAGGGCGTTTCTGCTGCAGGAATCAGGTATTCACCTTCCTGGACATAATGAGTATCATCAATCGTGAAACGTCCGCCCTGGAAAAATGCAGGGATCAGACAAAACAGCGGGTTTTCTGTATTTAACTCTTCTGCTATAATATCCGTTTCTTGCGGAAAATGGCCTCTTAAGGTACTGTCACTTCTGGAGATTATAATAAAATCCTGTCCTGTTTTTTCGCTGGCATATTTTATATTTCTACATATCTCACGAACGCATTCAATAGCATCCGACCTGTCCATACTCCTTGTATTGGCCAGGATAAACAGGATGACCGGTTTTTCATTTAATTTCTCTGCAATTAATTCCTTTTCCCATGAAAAAAGCAAATCCACATCATGAATAGTTTGACATCCCGTGGGATCATCATCAATCACTATAACGGATTTTCCTTCCAGGTGAATATTCTCCGGAAAAATGATCTTTTTTTCTTGTGGAAGACTCTGAAATATTTTATTTTTTTCAATTTTCATTTTATTTCTTCTTCAGCAAACAAAGCCAATCTTTTCCATCATTTATGGGAGGTAAACCGGGACTGACATCTTTACCGGAAGAAAAAGTTGTTTTCATTCCCGATTGAATTTTGCCCCCGGTCCTTGGATTGAACCATTGGATTTTGAATTCACCAGGATAAGCTTTCAGGTCAATTTTCAGTTCATCAAATTCTTTGCTGTAGATTGCATAGATTTCTCCTTCTTTTGCAAAACAATAAGCCTTATTCACCAGCTCATTTTTGTTTTTCATTTCATGGAAGGGAAGATTTCTCCTGAAAAAGTCAACTGCATAGAATGTCTGGTCCCATAATAAATCTCTGGAACGCCAATCTTCACAATTCAGGTCTGCATGTTCATATTTATAACCAAAATACCATTCGACACCTCCTCCTCCGGCCATCAGATTTGCCCAGAGTACATTTTCCCGAATAGTATCATGATCGGGATCAACGGCATCAGGTAAGGCTCCTTTCCAGTGCTGACCAATTTCATCGATACAAACCACCCAGGGTTGACCTGCCTCTGCTGATAATTGTGTCCATAGAAGGGTCGTGGCGTGAGAATCCTTGGGATTTCCTGCCTGGATGGACGGGCCCTGAATACTTTTATGTCCCAGATATTCGGTGAGGTATTCCTTCCTGTTTTTTGAATTAGGGTGAGTATGCATTACAACGAAGGCAGGGTATGGATTTATCTTGGAAATATAATCAGCCATTCGTTTTGTATCCTGAATGGATTGGAAGTATGGCATCCATTCCACAGGGCCATGTTCTTCACCCAGATTCCATGTAATGGCATTATGATGAGAGAATCTGGCAATCAGTTCCCGAAGATAAAGCTTGCGCTGAACATCAAGATAGCCACCGTCCAGGAGATTTTCATTTTCTGTTTCCTGCAAAACAATATGCATCATAATCCCCAGCTTGTCCATATGAGAGAATACAATTTCCCATTGATCCAGTTTTGAGCAATCGAAGCGATAGCGTTCTTCCCTTTCGGTGTATGGCCAGACATCCTCTCCATCTCCCAGAATATTCAGTGTTAAAAAATACACTGAATTTATGCCCTTTTCCGCAAGATAATTGAGTGCTCCGATTATTCCTTTTCCTTTGCCATTTTGCCAGCTGGGATCTCCCTCCTTCCAGTCCTTCTCATGAGGTTTAAAGGCATGAAGACCTGCATTTGGTGAATCCTCTCCTGATCGCTGCTGATTATGACCACCATAATAAGTGCCATCAAAATCTCTGTAACCCAGGAAATTTTCGGGACTGTCTGCTCCAGCTTTTAAAAAGTATTCCTTTGATCCTTCATGCTGAAGATAATGACCATCCGAAGGAGATAATCTTCCTTTTGACCTGAAATCATTTCCGGTTTTATCGCTTTCTTCAATACTAAATTCCCCTACGACTCCGTGAGTACTGACTTCCTTAGCATTTTCTGTATTATCAGCAATTGCGATATTTTTACCTTCCAGAAATGTGATTTTGTATTTCCATGTTCCTGTCTTATCAGGATTAAAATGAACTTTCCAGGAATTTCCATTCATGGCGCCGCTTTCTCCCGCATTTCCGTCAGCTGCAAAATAACCCGGTACTTTATAAACGGTTTCTCCATGACTAAACTCCGCTTCCAGCCTTAAATCAAGAAAAGGATTTGGATAGCTTTCCTCGCTGACCCGGGGACCTTTAATTTCAAGGGTGACTTTGTGCCAGATTTTTAGTTCACCTGAGACATTTATAATGTCGACCTTTTGACAGGAAACCAGGGTTATGATCATTAAAAAGAAACAAAATTGCTTGATTTTCATATCTTATATTTTTATTTATCAATGATCAATGCCCTGATGGGTGCACCATCCCCTTTTTCAATTTTTAATGGCAAAGCAATAAGTTTTACATAATCATTTTTAACTGATTCAAGGTTACACAAGCCTTCAACAATTAATACTGAAGCCTGTAGTAAAATTCTGTGAACAGTCTGTAATTCTTCGAGCTTATTTACATCGGCAATAGAAGGGGGTTCAACTCCCAGAAGATTGATTTCCTTTTCAGCAAGCAAAATGGCCAGTTTCTCACTTATTCTCGGGAGTTTATTCCTGTATAAATCCATATTTTCAACATGCTTGCTCCATCCGGTATGAAAAATGATTCCTTCTCCTTTTTTGATTTTATTTTTAATAGATGCAACAGAATCTATGTCTATTAATTCTGAAGGCTGGATATCAGTTAACCTGATGATATGGCAATTACAAATAAACCTTTCCGGATTTATTTCATCGATCCCCTGATCATTAACATCAAAATGAATGGGCGCATCCATGTGAGTTCCTGCATGAGAATATATATTTAGCTCATAAGCATTCCAGCCATCCTTTTCAATGCTTTTGGCAACTTTCTTTTGAAAACCTCTCATCGGTTCTGAAAGCGCAAGGGTTATGTCAATGATTTTTCCGGAATTTTTCATTGCTCAGATATTTGATACGACTAATTTTGCAAGTTCATCTGTTTTTTTATTTCCACCCAGATCAACAGGAAGGTTCCCTGCACTCAAAACAGCATCGGTAGCTTCGATAATTGAAGAAGCAGCCTCTGTTTCTCCCAGGTTTTCAAGCATTATGGCAATTGACCAGAACATTCCCACAGGATTTGCAATGTTTTGTCCGGCAATATCCGGTGCTGATCCATGAATAGGCTCAAACATGGAGGGAAATTCTTTTTCCGGATTAATATTTCCACTGCCTCCCAATCCCAGGCTTCCCATCAAAGCTCCGCCAAGATCGCTCAGGATGTCTCCAAAAAGATTGGAAGTAAGAACCACATCAAAGATCCATGGTTTTAATACAAAGTTTGCTGAAGTAGCATCAATGTACATAAATCGATGTTCTACATCAGGATATTTCTCTGCAACTTCAGCGATAACCCGATCCCAATAAGTTAGACTGTTTATCAGGGTATTAGATTTTGTTACGGTGGTAACAAGGTTTTTTCTTTTTCTGGCAAGACGGAAGGCGAAATGTGCTATTCTTTCAATACCAAACCTTGTAAAAATACTGGTGTCAACTCCCATACCATGGGGTAAATCGGGATGGACCTGGCTGCCTACCTGAACAAATTCGCCTTCTGTATTTTCTCTAACTACAACAAAATCAAAAGCTGTTTCATCCCGGAGGGGACGAACCACACCTTTCCAGTTTCTTACCGGACGATAATTGACATATTGATTAAAACCTGTTCTTACTTTAAATGTATAGTCTTTGGCAGGCAATGTGTCATCCACCTCAGGCAGGCCTACCGCTCCAAATACTATTGCGTTATAGGGTTTTAGCCTTTCCAGACCATCAGAGGGCATAAATACGCCGTTCTTCAGATAATACCCTGCACCATATGAATATTCATCAAAACTCACTGAGAATCCGAAAGAGGATGCTGCTTTCTCAAGGACTTTTACTCCTGCCGGTACAATTTCATGTCCGATTCCGTCTCCGGGCACAACTGCAATTTTATAAGATCTTTCCATGTTTATATTTGTTCTTTTAATTGATTTTCCAGTATTTTTTTTGCTTTATTGGAATGATTCCTGATCAGATTCTCTGCTTCTTCAGAATTCCTGTTCCTGAAAGCATTAATTATTAGATAATGATCGGCAAGTGATTCTTCATAAGGAAGAATAATTCCTCGCGGGTAGGTGCGAATCAGAAGATTTCCGATATTATTGAGTTTTTTCAACACATTATTACCACTGGCAGAAATTATGGTTTCATGAAATTGCTGATCAGCTCGTTGATATTTTACAGGCTCAAAAAGATTTTTTTCTGAAAATTCTTTAAACAAATTCTCCAGCTGGTCAATTTCCCTGACTTTCAGGTTTAAAGCTGCTTTTCGTGCGGCAATTCCTTCCAGTCCCTCCCGGCATTCAAAGGCCTCAATAATTTCTTTTAAATCTGTTTTTCTGATGAATATTCCCCGGCGCGGAATACTTTCGACCAGGAACTCATCTTCCAGCATAACGAAGGCTTTATGAAGTGGCATTCTGCTAACCCCAAGCATACTGGCAATCTTTTCCTGGGGAAGCTTTTCTCCCGGAGCAAGTTTTCCCGAGAGAATCATGTCCTTTATTCGCTCGTACACAAGAAAACTGAGGTCAGAATGCTGAATTGGTTTTGTTTCCATATCAAATTATAAGGTCACAAGATATAAAATTGTATACAATATACAAAAGCTTAAAATTAAAGTTTTTACCATGAGATTATATTTTTTATTAGCTATATTCTGGAAATAACTTATTTTTAGACTCCTGTTTAGTATTGATCAATCCAATTCTGAAATGAAAGAAAGAACAGACAAAGAAATCCTTCTTGATATCTTCGCCGGTGCATTTGCTGAAAGCGACCGGTTAAAAGCCATATTACGGAAAGGAAAGACGGAAAAGCGCATAAAGATAATGTCAGCTTATTCCTATGATCTCGCTAAAAAATTTAATGGGGTTTATTTATCAAAAGACAGAACGACTGCACTTATTTACTGGCGACACAGCGAATATAAAAGATCATTCATGGATTATATACGATACGGTAAAATGTTCCTTCAAACTATACGTATAAGTAAACTTCTGTCAACCTTAAAAAGAGAAAAATATGTGGCCAGCTGCCGGCCTAAAATAGATGATTATATCTATGTATGGATACTGGGTAGTGATCCAAACACCACAAGCATAAGGGGTCTGGCAGATATCAGGGATCATTTGTTCGGACTTTCTGATAAGTATGGAATTCCTATTTTAATTGAAACTACCGTAGAAAAGTTATTGAAACTATATAAATATGTAGGTTTTGAAATCTACAAGGAAATTTTTGATGAAACCATTGGTTTGCCGGTTTATTTTCTGAAAAAAGGTCATATTGATCCGGAATTGTTGAAGTAGATGGGAGAGGGTGGAGGTTACCGGTTAGCCGGTACTATTAGCACCCTCAGTATTTCAGTTTAATTAACACCTTAGCACCTTAACACCATAGCACATTAGCACCATAGCACATTAGCACCATAGCACATTAGCACCATAGCACATTGGTACCTTAGCACATTAACAAATTATCTCTTTTTTTCCGCAACAATCTCCCGGTAATGCAATTTTCTGAATTCATTGGGAGTATGATGAAA
>CBDUPM010000076.1:0-9153 GCA_965369105.1 uncultured Bacteroidales bacterium
AGGTTGTATTTTTCCTGCTTACAGCTACTTGCATACTTTAAAGATTTGTATTCTCTAAAGGTAGCTGTAAATAATGAACTTATGCGTTTTTATTGTTAAAGATGATGCATTTGAATTGCGGAGAAAGGAATTGTGCAACCTAATTAGGCTTTTAAGAAAATTTATGTACGATTTTGTGCCTTGAATTCCTTAACACCCAAATAATTTTTTGGGATAGCCATGAATTATATCGTTTACAAAAGCCTGCTTATAAGTAGATCTGAATTAGCAAAAAAAGAAGAGGATGAATTTGTTGAGTTCTTTTGTCCTTTTTTGCAGATGTTTCTTTCTCAGGATAAAGCTTTTAATTATTGATATACCAGGGATCGATCACTGAGGATTTTAAATCTAGTTTAGAGAACTACTTAAATTGCTTAACAGAAGAATTGTAGTAGCCAGAATTCCTATAAACAGTATGTTTTTTAAGGAAAGGCTGGTAAATAAAATCAGGACTACTTCCCGATACAGAAATTCCTAAATATATTCCCCAAAATCTCATCAGTAGTCACTTCACCCGTAATCTCTCCCAGATAATGCAGGCATTCCCGTATATCCTGCGCCAGGAGGTCTTCGGTAAGACCGGTGTCGATCCCTTCCACGACCCTTTCCAGAGCTATGGATGAGTGATTCAGCGCCTCAAAATGCCTTGCATTGGTAATGACCAGGTTGGTTTCGGAAAGTTTTGAAACCTCGGCTGTTTTCAATAATTCTGAAGAAATATCATGAATATTTTCACCCTTTTCAGCTGAAATATATACAGGTTTCAATTCCTTAAGCAGCTCTTTTAAAGATAGTAAACTACTATTATCTAAACTATCTGTTTTGTTTATGATTAATAATAGTTTTTTGTCCTGATCTTCAATCTGATGTTGGATTTCCGTATAGCTTTTCATAATGGCAGAAGCGGAATCAGCCGCATCCGAAAGGAGAAGAATGATCTCAGCCTGATCAATTTTCTGATATGTTTTCCGTATGCCAAGGCTCTCAATAAAGTCAGCAGTTTCACGTATTCCGGCCGTATCAATAAAGCGGAAGCGGATACCTTCAATAAATACCGTGTCTTCAATAGAATCCCTGGTAGTACCTTCTATTTCAGAGACGATAGCTCTTTCTTCCATCAGAAGCCGGTTCAGAAGAGTCGACTTCCCTACATTGGGCTTTCCCACTATGGCAACCGGGATCCCGTTTTTAATGACATTTCCCAGCTGAAACGAATCGCGCAGGGCATTTACATATTTCAATAGTCTTAAAACCAGACTTTTAAGTTGATCCCTGCTGGCGAATTCCACTTCCTCCTCACTGAAATCAAGTTCCAGTTCAATCATGGAAGCCAGGTGCAGAAGTTCTGCTCTCATTTTTTTAAGCTCCTGTGAAAAACCACCTCGCATCTGGTTAATGGCAAGCCTGTGAGAGGCAGCGGACTCGGAAGCGATCAAATCGGCAACGGCTTCTGCCTGTGACAGATCCATTTTCCCGTTTAAAAAAGCTCTTTGTGTAAATTCTCCGGGTCTGGCCAGCCGGGCTCCATTTAAAATGAGTAATTCCAGGATTTTAGATTGAATGTATTCGGAACCATGACAGGAAATTTCGATTAAATCCTCGCCAGTATAGGAATTCGGATTCCGGAACAGGCTGATGATTACTTCATCAACTATTTCGTCATTTTCCACTATCCGGCAAAAATGGGTGGTGTTGGGTGCAAGCTTTTCAAGCTTTTTACTTTTAGAAGGAAATTCTGTTACTTTCTTCAGAATGGAGTAGGAGCCTTCCCCTCCAAGCCTTATAATTCCTAAAGCTCCGCCGGAATTAGTGGCCGGCGCGCAAATACAGTCTTTGAAATCCATAAGTCAAAAGTAGGAAAAATCTGGATTTTATTTGGAATGGAATCCGCAAAGGAATGCAAAGTTCAAACAAAATCCAGCAAAGAGGGGTGTGGAAGCATTTTCCGGCCGACCGGATAATTTTATTTACCCTATACCAACGGCTCAGCAAATTCATTGCAGATAATTTGTTTTTAATTGATTCATAGAGAGATCACCTGGTAATTTATAAATAAATTTCAGGGAATTTTATTTAGAATCAGTTTTCAATGAATAATTTGCGTAAGACTGTGAATATTTTAAATTTGTAATAAACTATAACCCTAAATCAAATTCTATGAAACACAAAAATTTAGTTCTTGCTATTTCGGTATGGGCATTTTTTTCATTTGCTCCGGTGTTCGGGCAATTGTCTGACCGGGTAAACTCCCCTTCAACCTATATTATTGGTACAAGGCCGGTTGCCGGAAACATGGCCGTTCAAATTGGGACCAGCTACCAGGATGTTGCAGATATTTTTGATGACAACAAAGATTTTGAAACCCTGCCCATTGTAAATTTAAAATACTATTCTTCCGATAAGAATGTGCTGACTATTGGTCTGAAGGCCGATAAATCCAAAGCTTCAGCAAAAGGGGAGTTAACCTTAAACGGAGGAAGTTATAAATTTTCTGAAAATGAATCCCATTTTCTCATAGTTCCCGGAATAGAAAAGCATTTTGGTTCAGCCAATATTTTAGATGTTTATATCGGGGGTAAAATCCCATTCGGATTGGACCGTTATAATGTTGTAGAAGAAATAGGTACAAACATATTTTCCCAAACAAGAAACAGCCTGGGCTATGGTTTTGATTTTTTTGTTGGATTACAGGCTTTTATCGGGGATCTTCCTTTCGCAATCGGTGGGGAAGTAGAATATTCTGCATTTGGAATAATTGGAGATAAAGTAAAGGTTGAAGCAGGTGGAACAGAGTATTATACTTCGAATGTGGCCCCATCGGTATCGGGCAGACAATTTGATAGTTTAAGTGCCAGTTCCTTTGAAATTCAAACTGATTTAAGGGTATTTGTGTGTTATTACTTCAGAAGATAACTAACCCGGTATTAAATCATTTAAAAATGAAAAAATGAATAAATTCAAATTTATCATATTAATAGTTGCTACTCTTTTTCTTGGCTCATGTAGCATCGGAAAAAATATATCTGAAAAAGATATAAAAACCACTTCTTTCATGCCGAATATTGTTCAGCTGAATCTTGAACTGGATGATTTTGAGTATGTGGGTGAGGCTGAGGTGACCATAGTTTACAAGAAGATCCTGGGTTTTACCCTTTTGTATGAAATAAACGGAAAACCGGTCAACCGCAACCAGATCAATTCGCTGGAATTGCATGGACGTACTTTTATCCCGGTAATCCCCGGACTCGAAAGGGCATTATTTGATACCCACAGAACCATGCCGGATGCTGACATTATGATCCCGTTTTATACCCTTACGGAAAAACAAAATATGTTTCTGGCATCCAACGTTACCAAAACACTTAAGGTTAAAGCTTATAAATTCAGACATTAATGCGAAGTTTTCTCCACATTTTTATTCCGGCAATTATCTTGCTGGCCAGCTGCAATAAGGACGAAGAATCATATATAATAATTGAACCGACATTGCTTTTTGAAGAAGTTTCCTGTGGAGATATTTTAAGCTATAATGTCAGGGGGTTTTCAGTGCAAAGTTTCCAGACTCTTGAAATATCTTTAAAACCTGAAAAGGAATTCAGCAGGGTATTATTTGATACCCTGTTGGAATCCAGCAGGTTTAATTTTTCCATCGAGTTTGAGGTTCCGGTTATGGCCGAATCCTTTACCGAAGCAGACCTGGTCTTTAAAGCCACGGAAGATAATGGGAATACTGTATCCTTTATTAAATTATTACATATAAATAATTTAAACCTTCTGAATGAAACTACAGGTCATGAAATATTTTCGGGCCTGGCAGTTAATTCGAACTCCTTTGATGCATTTTCCTTTCTGACAAATACACCGCTTCACTCTGATCTTGCCGATTCAAGCCTTCTGGATATTGTGGATGCAACCGATAGCACATTCAGGGAAACAGAAAGTCTCAGCAGGAAATGGAAGTCACCGGCCGGTGCGAAATTTGTCCGATTTAATGATTTTGATTTCGGGAATGCCAACCAAAGTGATTTGATATTGTCATTCAGGGCAGGAAAGTCTTCACCTTTTATTGATAATCTGAATGAAAAAGATATTATCCTGGTGGAGTTTAATCAAAATGATACGGTTAATCATTATTGCGCAGTTAAGATAAATACCATTATCGATACAGAAGGGATTGAAAATGACAGGTATATTTTTGACTTAAAAAAATAAGCCATGAAGTTCAAAGCAGGTTTTTATATTGTTTTAAGCTTTTTCCTGATTTTGTCCCAACATACTTTGAGTCAGGATAAAATTGCACTGGAAGGAAGACTGGATGATCGAATAATCAGTATTAAACATTCTGCAGATGGAAATTACATTGCGGGGGGGTATACCAATTCCTCCCGGGGAGAAGGCTATGACCTGATATTTATTCATTTTGATAAGAGTCTGAATGAAATTAGCAGATTTGCTTACGAGGCAAAAGGAAATCAATATCTTTCCGACTTCCTGGTATTGAAAGATAACAGGATACTGAGTTATGGAAAAAAGGAAGAAACTATAAATAATTATACCCGGTACTACCTTTTTATAAGTATGTTCGATGTGAAGGGGAAAGAAATTTTTTACCGCGAATATACGGCCCTTGAAAACGATACCATTTCAAATATAATCGCACTTGAATCGGGCGATTTTATTGCAGTTGGTTCAAAGCAGGACCTGGGAAACAGGGATATGAATCCATGGCTGATGCAGTTTAATAAAAAAGGGAATCCCCAGTGGCAATCCTATCCGGGAAAAAAATATGTGGATGACCTGGGGATAGATATTATCCCGGGTAATGAAAATAAGTTTCTCTTATTGTGCAACAGGTATGAAAAGGAAGTTTATCGTCCGTTTTTTATCCAGTTAGGTACAACGGGAAGGGTGGAATGGGAAAAGGAATTATTGAAAGACGGGGGGGATACCCGGGCATTAAAGTTCTTTAAAAGCGATTCAGAGAATCTTTTTGTATTTATGCTTAACGGGGAGAGTCCCGGAAACAGGCTTAGTTTACATGAGTTTAATCAGGAAGCTTATCTCATGGGTTCACAGGACCTTGGAAACCTTGGGAATAACCGCTACCTGCCTATTGTGAAGCATGGAAATAGTTTTTTTATTGCATCGGATAACGGGGGTGAAGCAGGAATTATAAAAATCAGCCATACCGAAGAAGAATCACGGGCATTTTCATTGAGCAATGGAAAAGATGCGATGCTTTCATCTTTTTTAGCCCTGGATTCAGCAAATTTGATAGCCGTAAGCCTGGAAAAAGATAAATTCAGCACCAATTCGTATATCAGTATACAAGGCCTTAATGAAGGAGGAAGCTCATCCTCTCCATCAGATTATACTTATGTTGAACGCTCCACTTCTAAAACCAGCAGGATAATTTTTTTAAATCCCGCAACCACTGAAACTTTTACCTCGGTTTATAACACTCCGGAACTTAAACTGAAGCTGAAGGCAATTGATTCTGACGGGGTTGCATCCGTAAGCTGCAATAATAAAAAAATGCAAGCCCTTGAAAAGGGAATATATGAAATGAATGTCAGTTTGAAGACGGGCTTCAATGATTTTGAATTTAAAATAATGGATAATACCGGAGAAGAAACGGTAAGTTATTTTGTTCTTGAAAATAAAGAAAGCAAGAGTTCACAGGAGCTCATAAACTCAGGTACTTATTATGCTCTGATAATTGCTGTAAGCGACTATCAGGATGAGGATATTAACGACCTGGACAATCCCAGAACCGATGCTGAAAAAATTATAAAGGTTCTGGAGGAAAAATACACTTTTGAAAAAGAAAACATAATTTATTTGCAGGATCCCGACCGGGAAGCTATCATTTCAAAACTGGATGAACTTACCAGGCTGGTTGGAAAAGAGGATAATTTATTGATTTTTTATGCGGGTCATGGTTACTGGGATCAAAACTCAAAAATTGGATACTGGCTGCCATCAGATGCCAGGAAAAATAATACCGCAAACTGGTTCAGGAATTCCACCTTAAAAGATTACCTGGGAGCCATCCCCAGCAAGCATATTCTCCTGGTTGCAGATGCCTGCTTCAGCGGTGCCATTTTTAAAACCAGGAGTGCCTTTAATGAACAGGGTGCAGCATACATGAAACTGCAGTCACTGCCCAGCAGAAAAGCAATGACAAGCGGGACCCTTACCGAGGTTCCGGATGAAAGTGTTTTTGTGAAATACCTGATTAAGAGACTCGAAGAAAATGAAAATCCGTATATTTCATCTTCTGATCTGTTTTCAAGTCTAAGGATAGCTGTTCTTAACAATAGTCCTACCGTTCCTCAATTCGGGGAAATAAAGGACACAGGCGATGAAGGCGGAGATTTTATTTTTATTCTAAGAAAGTAATCCGGAAGGCCTAATAATTTAATTACATGGCATTTATATGTCTTTATTAGATTCTCCCAGCCTGACTTACCCAAATCCTGCTGATGAAATATTTATACTTTGATCGTTTAAATTACTTATCAGAAACAACAAATAAAATATATGATATGCTTTTTAAACAGGTGCTGAAGGTGGAACTTAAAGCTTCTTTGAAGTAAATATTGCGGGATTGGAAAAAGGATTTTTTTTGTTTAAAACAATGAACTCAAACCCGGTAGTAAGAATCATTAAGAATCAGCAAATGGAAACCCTGTTTTTCGTTTTTTTCGGAGTATTTTTTATGCTAACTTAAGCCTCAGAATTCTTGATTAATTGGCATGAAAAATCCACAGAAAATCCTGTCACCTGCTATTATTTTACTAAGCTTAATTGCTTGCGAAAAGCCTGTTAACCAGCCCAATTTCATACTTTTTATAACCGACGATATAAGTTATAACGATCTGGGATGTTATGGAAATAAGGCAGCCAAAACTCCAAACATAGATCAGCTGGCACAGGAAGGGCGATTATTTACAAATGCCTATCTTACTGCAAGCAGCTGCAGTCCAAGTCGATGCAGTATAATAACAGGCCGCTATCCACATAATACCGGTGCTCCCGAACTTCATACAAAGCTTCCTGAAAATCAAATCATGTTTCCGGAGGTACTGAAGGAAAATGGTTATTATACGGTTCTATCAGGTAAAAATCATATAGGGTCCGTAACACAAAGGGCATTCGACACCATTTCTAAGGGCAGAGGTCCCGGCCTGGAGCAAGACTGGATTGAACTGCTGCGGAACAGACCCAGGGATAAAGCTTTTCTTTATTGGTTCGCATCGGCAGATGCTCACAGGGAATGGATAATTGACAGTACAGCCCCTGTTTTTAGCCCCGGGGATGTTATTGTACCACCAATGATGTATGATGGTCCGAAGACCCGTGAAGACCTGGCAAAATATTATCATGAAGTAAGCCGGACTGATTATTACCTTGGAGAAATAATGAAGGAGCTGGAACGGCAGGGTATTGAAGAAAATACCTATGTGATCTATATGAGTGATAACGGGCGGCCCTTTCCACGGGCAAAAACACGCTGTTATGACAGCGGTATGAAAACTCCTTTTATCATATGGAATAAAAACAATATCCATCCCGGAAAGACTGAATCCTTCATCTCTTCTATTGATATAGCAACCACTTTGATTGAATTGGCAGGGATCGAAGTGCCTGGTAGTTTTCAGGGAGTCAGTTTTAAAGAGGTTTTAAAAGATCCTGAAGCTAAATGCCGTGACTATTGCTTTTCGGAACATAACTGGCATGTCTTTAAAAATCATGAAAGAATGCTGCGATGGGGCGATTTTATGTATATAAGAAACTCCTATAATGAAAAACTGAATATGTGTGTTGAATCCGCTCCAGTATTCCCGGCCGGGATTGAACTATGGGAAGCCTATGAAGCAGGTTTGACTCTGCCTGAGCAGGAGGATATCTTTATGCTTCCCAGACCTTATGAAGAGCTTTATCATGTTGGAGATGATCCATACCAGTTTAATAACATTGCAGACCAGCCAGAATATATTAATACATTGGATAAATGCAGAAGAATTCTTGAAAGATGGATCATAGAAACCGGAGATAATATTCCTGAAAATCCAACACCCGACCGTGAAAACGTTTACAGGCAAGGAAATCCGGATTTTGAAGTAGGGGAAATGCCGGGAGAAGCTACCCGGGCTGACACCATTTGGGCGAAGGGTCCGGTTTCAGGGCAGTTTTGATTTTGGATTGTTTAGGCTGAGAATTAGCTTCATCGTCGATTCATTTTGTTTAAGCTGATCTTATTTTGCATTGTATAAAATATGACTGAGTATTATTTTTTTTGAATATATCCATATTCTGAAT
The DNA here is from genome assembly GCA_965369105.1 of uncultured Bacteroidales bacterium. Taxonomy (GTDB): domain Bacteria; phylum Bacteroidota; class Bacteroidia; order Bacteroidales; genus JAGLSB01. The sequence goes on from CBDUPM010000076.1 coordinate 8,365, forward strand.
CTACCATCAGGTGAGCGGCACAATTCGGGTTTATTACGCTGCTTTAAACTATATTAAGGAAATTCATCCCATTACTTGCAAATATTTTTCTATTCCATTACTTTTGAGCGTGATCAATTAAAAAAAAATCAATGAGCGTACTTTTAAACAAAAACAATAAGGTAATTGTACAAGGATTTACCGGTACAGAAGGAACTTTCCATGCAACCCAAATGATAGCATATGGTACCAATATAGTGGGGGGCGTAACTCCGGGAAAAGGAGGGCAAAGCCATCTTGACAAACCTGTATTTAATACCGTTGCGGATGCTGTAGAGAAAGCCGGTGCGGATACTACCGTCATTTTTGTACCCCCTCCATTTGCTGCGGATGCAATAATGGAAGCTGCAAATGCCGGTATAAAGCTTATTGTTTGTATTACTGAAGGGATACCTACATCTGATATGGTTAAGGTAAAGCAATACCTGGAAGGAAAGGATGTACGTTTAATTGGGCCAAATTGTCCCGGGGTTATTACACCCGGAGAGGCCAAAATTGGAATAATGCCCGGATTTATTCATAAAAAAGGAGAGGTTGGAATTGTTTCCCGCTCAGGGACCCTTACCTATGAAGCAGTAGATCAGGTAACCAAACAAGGATTAGGCCAGTCTACCTGTATCGGAATCGGGGGTGACCCGGTTCCCGGAACCACGACTTTGGATGCCGTTAAACTTCTTATGGAGGATCCTGAAACCAAGGGGATTATTATGATTGGTGAAATTGGAGGAAGTATGGAGGCCGATGCGGCAT
>CBDUPM010000077.1:0-9110 GCA_965369105.1 uncultured Bacteroidales bacterium
AGTCCCCATGCTACCAGGTCGATATCCTGTATCCTGTTGTTGGTAAGGGTGACAATGGAATCCTGCTGAAGCAATATTTCGTTATTTTCATTTGGGTCAAGGGTGGCGTCCACAAATACATAAAGACTGTCATTGGGAGCTATTTCAATTCCTTCGAACTCAATTCCGGGAATACCATCTAAATTCATTCTGAAAACGGAGTTTTCCCCTTTTGCCAGTCGTATTTCCGAAATCTTAATAAATTCATTGTGGGGATTGTGAATGGTAAAACTTCGCGTAGCAGTACCTAATTCAGTGAAAACCGTATCGAAATAGAGGGTATCCACAGAAAATTTTATACCCGCATTTGAACTGGTAATAAAACTCCTGTTTTCACAGGCAATTAGCATTAAAACAGCTATTATTAGCAAAAATATGTTCTTAATTTCTTTCATTCTTAAAAAAAGGTGAGTAAAAATAATCTTTTATTTATACAATCTTTTATGAATAACGTAAATCCGGGAATATATTGCATATCCCTATGCGGAATGAAAAGACCTGTTCATTCATACCATGAAAACGGACTTTGGTAAATAATCAACAAAAATAATTGACATTGTTTTAAAATTGGGATAAATTAGCGAAATAACACAGATTGAATAAGGGATTCCCTCCTTTTGATGGAAAATCACATTGGTGATAATCATCCCTGAAAAAATAAAATTCTCAGCTATGAAAACAAAATACTTTCTGATAATTTGCATCCTCTGGATCCTTTCACCTTCCCTGGAGGCACAGTATAAACTGGAGAACTTTACGGATATGAATCAAATCAATTCTCTCACCGAAGAGGGAGATCATATCTGGGTAAGTACTTCGGGAGGAGTCTTTAAAAGGAAAAAAAGTGATGGATCTGTTGTATCCGTATTTAATATTCAGAATTCCGGAATTTCAAGAAATGTAGTAGAATCAATGTATATTGATTTTTATGGAAATTACTGGTTTGGAACCTACTGGGGCGGAATTTCCAGGTTTAACGGGAGTGAATGGTTTACCATAGAAGAAGTGGATGGATTTCGAATTTATAATTGTAATGTAATTACGGAAGACATCGATGGTAATATCTGGTTTGGGATTAATGGGGGAAAAGTAATAAAATATGATGGTCAAAGCTGGGAATTGATTGATCTGCAGGGAGACTGGTATGTCGAAGCAATCTTAAGTGATGATCTGGGCAATATTTGGTTTGGAATTCCAGGGATCAACGGGGGTTGCTGGAAAATGGATCCTGATGGAAATATAAATGCCATTGTTGATCCATGGAATAAACTTTCTGACAATGGCGGAGCCTATGATATTCTCAAAGATGTAAATGGGAACATCTGGATCGCATATTACGGGGGTGCGTTTAAATATAATCCATATAGTAACTCGTGGATAGATTATGGCAGTTCTTTACCCACCAATACCTATAGTATTTCACAGGACGGTGATGGAAATATATGGTTTGGAACAGCATCAGGGGCTTATAAATTTGATGGCTCATCTTTTACCCAGTATATTTCAGGGGAAAGCGGCGACCGGATTAATATGGTTCTAGATATACTCTGTGATGCCCAGGGAAACGTTTGGCTGGGTAGTTATAACGGACTGGCAAAAGTGGATAAAAATGCTCCTAATCCATCTTCTGACGGATGGACCACGAGGATAGAAATGAATGCTGTCCAAAGTAATTATGTGGAAGACATTGCTTTCCTGAGCGACGGATCTGCCAGGATGTACGGGCAATATTCTTACCTGATTTCATATAATGAACCATTTTTTAATGAATATTATGCAAACGATGGTTGTGCCTATGGCTGGATCAAACATATTGTGGTTGACGAGAACGACAATACCTGGTTTGCAACTGTCGGATACAGCGATCATATTCTCAGGGTAATAAAAGTTGACCCGAATCATAATGCTACCTGCTATCCCATTTCGGATTATATAACAGTACAATGGACAGATTCCTATGTAAAAGATATTTCATTTGACAATAACGATATCCTTTGGATAGCTACCACGGGGGGATTACACTGGTTCAGAACAACCGGTAGCGGCTATGGACATATAACTACTGAAAATTCTGATCTGCCTGAAAACAATATTACCGGAGTGTATGCAACCGGGGAACAAAAGATTTGGTTTACCACTAACTCCAGTGGTATAGGAACCATGGATTATTTTCTCAATGTCACTACCTATAATACAGCGGACGGATTGCCCTCAAATTACTGCAACGATATCACTATTGACAAAGATGGAAGGCTTTGGTTTCTGTCCTCCTCCTACCTGGTGAAAAGAGAGGAGGAGCTTTTCAGCTATTACAGCACTCCTGTATACTTTACTACCCTTGAAGCCGATGATCATGGGAATATCTGGATGGGGGGAAGCAATGGAGGAGGAAAGTTCAATGGTGAAAATATGAGAACTTTTACGGTAGATGACGGGCTAATTGAAAATTATGTAAATAATATCACAATAGATAATGATGGAAATGTTTGGTTTGCGTCCGGATATTTTGGAATAACAAAGCTTACTCCCCAAAGTCCTGTAGCCGATTTTGAACATCAATTAACCTGTTTACCTGCCAGTACAGTTATAAAAAATACCAGTACAAACATAGATGGGCTTTCACGTTACGAATGGGACATTAACAATGATGGAAGTGTAGAATATACGACCAAAGATTTCAATCATCAATTTGAAACACAGGGTTTTTATGACATAAAACTAACCGTATATAATGATGACTTGTTTTCAGAAATAATCTATATGATTAATGTCCTGGAATCACCCGCTATTACTACAAATCCAACGGGTAATGTGAATATTTGTGCCGGAGAATCTTTAAAGATTTTATCCAGTATTGATAATTTTAATCCAAAATTAAATTACAGCTATTCATGGAATACAGGGGAAACAGGCAAAGGGATTTATGCCGATACCAGCGGAACTTATTTCTTATCCGTTTCAAATGGAATATGCAGTACCCAATCCGACGATATTATTGTAAATGCTGCTTCTCCTTATAACGAATCACAAATTTGTATGGTCACTGTTGATTCTACCACCAATAAGAACCTGATAATCTGGGAGAGAACTGAAAATGTGGGAATAGAATCCTATAATGTTTACAAACTCTATGGAAATAATTATGTTCCCATTGGAAATGTACCTTTTGACACCCGATATTCACACTATACGGATTACCTTTCCAATCCGGATGCTCTTGCTGCAAGATATGCAATTACAGCTATGGATACCTGCGGAAATGAATCTGATTTCAGTCCGTATCACCAGACGATTCATCTGGGAGCTTCAGCAGGCGCAGTTCCAAATACCTATGTGTTGGACTGGACTCCTTACATCGATGAGAGTGGAATATTTGAGCCGGAATGGTATTATTGCTGGGCAGGATCCAAACCTGATGACCTGGAAATGATATACCAGATCAGCGGCAGTTTTACCGAATGGAATGAAAACAATCCCGGAGACAGGGTATATTATAAAATTCAGGCCAGAAAACCCAATGCCTGTTTTGTCAGCCTTGATGATAAAAAAGCAGGAGCGGGACCCTTTGTCCACTCGCTCTCGAATCTTGATGACACAAAGAGCGCAACCGGGATGGAAAGTTTTAACAGTTCAGAAATAAAGCTGTTTCCTAATCCAATGCAAAACTGGACAAAAATCAGCCTTTCCCGTAATATTAAATTACCTGCCTTACTGGAAATTTATGAGCTGAATGGCAATATTATCCAATCAAAGGAAATATATGATCCGGAATTTATCCTTGAAAAAGATAATTTACAATCCGGTTTTTACATCCTTAAATTAAGAACCAACAGGATTTATACAGGTAAACTGATTGTCCGCTAACAGGAAAAATACGAAATTATTCCCCCGGAAGAATAATCGCTTCCGGGGGAATATTTTTTTAATAATTTCCGGCTACATTTTTATGCGACCGCTTTTTTAGCATTCTTTCTATTTTTGATACCTTTGTTCAATTCTTCAATTGTAAAGCCAATGAAATTAATCGTATTCCTCCTCCCCATTGCTGTTTTATTAACCTCATGTCAAAATAAAATGGAAGCTGATCTTATTATAAAAAATGCAAAAATTTACAGTGTCGACAATGATTTCAGCATATTTGAATCAATGGCAGTAAAAGATGGGAAAATAATGGCAACCGGTAAAAACAGGGAAATATTAAAATCCTGGAAGTCCGAAAACCTGGTTGATGCATCCGGTACCTGTGTATACCCGGGATTTATTGATCCTCACTGTCATTTTTACGGTTACGGAGCGGGATTGCAGGAGGCAGATTTACGGGGAACAAATTCATTTGAAGAAGTCCTGGAAATTGTAAAAAAACATGCACTGAAGCATCCGGAAGGATGGATACAGGGAAGAGGCTGGGATCAGAATGACTGGAAAAATAAAAACTGGCCGGACAACAAACAGCTAAATGAAATTTTTACGGACCGGCCCGTTATTCTTATAAGAATAGATGGTCATGCTGCTATTGTAAATGATTTTGCCATGGATCTTGCCGGAATTACCGGAAAGACAAAAATCGCCGGAGGTGAAATAATAATTCATAATGCTAAGCCAACGGGTATCCTGGTTGACAATGCAATAGATCAACTCAGGACTGTAATCCCAAAACCCACTGAATCTGATATTCGTGCTTCCCTTTTAGATGCCCAGGAAAATTGTTTTTCGGTGGGTTTAACCTCTGTTCATGACTGTGGACTCAACAAAAATGTGATAGATTTAATGGATCAGATGCATCAGGACAGCATTTTAAAAATGAGAATTTATGCCATGCTGAATCCTACAAAGGAGAATTTTGATAGTTATCTGACAAAAGGAGTATACCGTACCGACCGTCTTCATGTTGCTTCCCTGAAGCTGTATGCCGATGGGGCCCTGGGCTCAAGAGGTGCACGTCTGCTGGAGCCCTATTCCGATGATCCTGAAAATTCAGGCCTCTTTGTGGCAACAAAAGAATACCTTACAGAAATGGCGGAATTCGCCTATAAAAATGATTACCAGGTCAATACCCATTGTATTGGCGATGGGGCAAACCGGTTAATGCTGGAAATCTATTCCGGTATTTTAAAAGGGAAAAATAACAGGCGCTGGAGAATAGAACATTCCCAGCTTATTGATCCGGATGATTTTAAAATTTTTGGAGATAATTCAATCATTCCCTCTATACAAACTACCCATGCCACATCTGATATGTATTGGGCAGATGAAAGATTGGGCAAAAGAATAAAAAACGCCTATGCCTACAAAACTCTTTTAAATCAAAATGAATGGCTTCCAAACGGGAGCGATTTTCCCATTGAGAGCATAAATCCCTTATATGGATTTTATGCCGGTGTTAGCAGGAAAGATCAAAAAGGATGGCCTGAAGAAGGATTCCAGAAAGAAGAAGCACTGAGCAGGGTTGAAGCATTAAAAGCAATGACCATCTGGGCAGCCAAAGCAGGCTTTGAGGAAAATGAGATTGGAAGCCTAGAACCCGGGAAATTTGCTGATTTTGTTATTACAGATAAAGATCTGATGGAAGCTCCGGAAGAGGAATTATTTAGAATTAAGGTCCTTAAAACCTTTATTTTCGGGGAAGAAGTATTCTCCATATCCGCTCCCACCCAATAATTGGAAGCAAAGACTGTTTTCAAAGTTTCTTATTGATATATTAAGTTTATAAGGCTTTTTATCAGCGCCAGGTTAGCATATCATCCAATCAATATCTTTTCCATAAAAAAAGCAGCCTTTTAATCAGGCTGCCTTTATTGGATAATTTGTGAATGGTTTACTTCAACAATATTATCTATAGTCGGATGGGTTTGCCAGTATAAAATTCCAGGATTTTCACCTTGAATATATATTCAAACTTTGCCTGGGCAAGATCTGATCGTGCTTTGGTAAGATTGTTTTTCGCAACATTAAAATCAACAGAATTTACCAGGCCAACATCAAATTTCTGCTGGGTGTACTTGAAGGCCTCTTCATTTGAGTTTACTGCCTCCAATGCAGAAGTGTACTTGGCAAAAGCTGCGATAGCGTCAGCATGATTCTGCTGAATAGTTTTATACAAAATCTGTTTTTGTTGCTCCAATGACAAATTATAATCTTCCAGAGTGATTTTTGCTTTACTTATATTTGTTTGAGTCTGCATTTTTGAAAAGATGGGAATCCTTAATCCTAAGCTTAACTGCTTATATTGATTGTTCTTCAGCTGATCCGGATAGTCATAGGGTAAAGGAGTTAAATTGTCGGGATCAGTCCAGTAGGGATCATCCGGACTTATGGCATCTTTAAGATAACGGGTGTAGTATAATCCGTCGAGATAAACTTCAGGACTTCTGCTGCCCTGTTGAATGGCCACATCTTTTTCCTGTGCTTTAACCATGTATTCAGCACTTTTTATCTGTGGCAGAAAACTTAATGCCTCTTCATATATTTCAGTAACATTTCCTGGTTTTTCGAGCAATTCAACCTCCATATCAGGTTTATATATCTGAAAATTTCCTATGGAATCGAGATCGAGCAGCTGAACAAGATCGAGCACGGCTAATTGAAGAGTGTTTTTTGCTGAGGTAACATTGAGTTTGTCATTGGCTGCCAGGGCCTGGATAGCCAGAAGCTCTGATTTGGCAGCATTGCCCACTTCAACCAGCTTTTTATTCTTTTCCACTTCCAGTAAGGTAACTTCAAGCTGACTTTCAGAAACCTGGAGTAATTCCTCAGCAAACAGGATGTTTAAATAATAGGCTGCCAGCATCAGAATTCTCTCGTTTTTTATTGTCTCAAGATCCTCTTTGCTTTTTAAAAACAGAAACTTGTTTTGTTGGATCTGGGTATAATTTTGAAGACCACTAAAAAGCGTCATCCCGGAACTCAGACCCATGGAACCCTGCTGGGTTTCCTTATTTTTCCATTCATAATCCTCAATAACAAGAGTCCGTCCTGAACTAAGCTGATGTTCCACTCCGGCTCCCAGATCGGGAAGAATATTATAATATGATTGTTTATAATCTTTGTCTGATAAAGCAGTTCCGAGTTCCTGCCGCTTGATATCCAGGTTATTTTCCAGAGCATAATCGATACAACGTTCCAGCGTCCACACATCCTCCTGTGCCTTAAGCGAATAGCTGATGAAAAAAACTACGACAAGGCAAATTGATAATACTTTCATAATTCTATTTCTTTCTGTATAATACCTGAATATTTTTTGAATTCTCGGAAGGATTGAAAATCTGAATCAGTTCCCAGTTTTTATCATAACCTTCAATTGCCTCCCTCAGGCGGCCAATTCTAACCAATGACAAGGTGATATCATCCGAACCATTCTCTTTATCTGATTCCACATCCCACGGAAATGAAACTACCCGGTATTGGTAATTGATTTTTCTTTCACCAACGCGAAGTTCAATTTCAGCAAATTCTTCGTCACCAAAATTGGGTATAGGTACGCATAGATCTTTCATAACCTTAATTTTTATTCATTTGTTATTGAAGTGGTCACATGATCAGGGGGCTCCGGGGTCAGGGGATCATAACCACTCAAACTTTTTGCTTAATATTTTCGGTAACAATATGACCATCAAACAATTGAACTATCCTGTGCGCTTTGTCTGCATCTGTAGGTGAATGAGTTACCATAATTACGGTGGTGCCCTCCTGGTTTAATTCGGACAGCAAAGCCATAACTTCTTCTCCATTGGCAGAATCAAGGTTTCCTGTTGGCTCATCGGCCAGGATAAGCTTGGGATTGGAAACTACGGCCCGGGCAATGGCAACTCTTTGTTGCTGACCTCCTGATAGCTGCTGTGGAAAATGCTTTTTCCTGTGAGAAATTTTCATCCGGTCCAAAACTTCTTCAACTTTCCTTTTTCTTTCGCCTGCCGAAACCTTTTGATACAATAAGGGGAGCTCAACATTTTCAAACACATTGAGTTCGTCGATCAGGTTAAAACTCTGGAATACAAATCCAATATTTGATTTTCTGAGGTTCGTCCTGTTTCTTTCTGAAAATTTGGTTACATCATTATCAAGAAAAAGCAGCTTACCATCCGTCGGATTATCCAGCAATCCCAGTATATTTAACAAAGTGGATTTTCCACAACCGGAGGGGCCCATAATGGCAACAAATTCACCATGTGATATTTCCAGGTTTACTTTGTTTAAAGCTGTGGTTTCGACCTCATCCGTTCTGAAAATCTTAGTTAATTCAACCGTTTTAATCATAATTATATAATTTGAGTTGTTTCTTAGTCTTTATTTTTCAGGATAAGTTTATCAACATCACCAAAATTATCATAGGAAGATACGATGACCTTTTCACCTTCAACAAGTCCGTCCATAACTTCATAATAACGTGGATTTTGTCTTCCGATGCTGATCTTTCTTTTCACTGCAAATTCACCCGAAGGGTCAATAACATAAACCCATTGTCCACCTGTACTGGAATAAAATCCTCCTTTTGATATCAGGACAGCCTCCTGCGATTCTCCCAGTTCCAGTTTAATCCTGGACGTTTGCCCAATCCTGATTTGCTTTGGCACATCCTCCGTAAAGACCATATCCACTGAAAATCGTCCCGCCCGAACTTCCGGATAGGATTTTACAATTTTTGCAGGATATTTCTCCCCGGCAAAATCACAGGTTCCGATTAAACCCCGTTCCACCCGTGCAATATAATGTTCATCAATATCCACCCGGAGCTTATAGGAATCAAGAATATTTATTGTCCCCACTCTTGTCCCATAACTTATTACTTCACCAATCTCAGTATTTAAAGTTGCCAGCTCCCCGGCAATAGGCGCTTTCACTTTCAGGTTGTCCAGGCGCTTTTGAGCCAATCGCAAATTTTTTGTCATGGTATTTACCGATGCTTCGAGAGAAGATACCTGAACTTCCCGGTAAATTGAATCGTTTTTATGATAATCCAGTTGTAATTCCAGAAGCTTCCTGGATGTTTGGTACTCCTCCCTGGATTGGATAAACTCTTCTTCAGAAATATGCTTTTCTGAATATAAAATCTTGTTCTTGTTATAGGATCTTTC
>CBDUPM010000078.1:0-9086 GCA_965369105.1 uncultured Bacteroidales bacterium
TGTTTTCAAAAAACCATTGCCGCATTTGGTTTAAATGAGTGATTGCCTGCCATACTTTTTGAATGTCATGATGGAATTCCACTTCGACAATTATGTCCTTAGATCTGTTCATATTTTTGGTATTTAAGCTTAAGGGTTGGAGTTGAGATTTAATTTGGGCTTTTTTTTCAATCCTGTTCACATTCTCCCATTCTCATAAGCTTCCTGGTCCATTTTCAATACCTTTTTAAATGTATTAAAATTAAAAAATAATCATTGAAAACAGATCCTTAGCTTGCCCTGATTTGATCGATTATCTCTTTAACTGCAATCCTTGCTTCTGTTGGTTTCATTCCAAACCGGTTTTCAAATTTGTGGCTTTCAAAAAAATAATTCCGGTCATACTGGTAGGCCATTTCTTTAAATTCTCTCATATACTGGTTGAAAATCCCGATTAACCAGAGCAATCCCGGGGAAATTATTGTGACTCTTGGTTTTGATTCGGTTAGTTCTGCTATCATGTTCACCCAATCCTGACCGGTATAACGGGTTTGATCGGCAGGAAGATGCCAGGTCTGGTTATAGGCATCATCCGTATTACCCAAAAGGGCCGTTGCCCTGGCAGCATCAGGCATTGTTATAAAATTATGTACCACATCCAGTCTTGAAAACCACATGGCTTTTCTTCCTTTCAGGAAATTCCTGATTACCATTTCTGTAATGATTGAATTTTTAATGGAAATGAAATCAGGAGCACGGGCAATAATGGCATTAATTTCCCCTTTTTCTACACTCTCCATAATAATGTCAACTACCCGCTTTCTGGCTAATCCTTTTTTGCTCACAGGTCGATGAGGTGTTTTTTCATTCATACCGTTTAGGAAATCAGGGTCATACATATAGATATTATCAAAAAAAACGAGTTTGGCTTTATGTTTTTTACAGGCTTCAACTACAGATGTAATGTATTTTGGCCAATTTTCCTGCCAGATTTTAGTTGTGTAGGGAAACCCGACTACTGAATAAACAATTTTTGATCCTTCAATACTCTTTTCTACTTCTTCCGGCATCATGAGATCCGCCGGAAAAAGCTGATCATTTTTGTTAACTGCTTTAGGATTCCGGCTAACCAGGCGGATATCTTTAGTGTATTTTGTAAGTTCTCTGGCAAGAACGGATCCCACCGCTCCGCCAGCTCCTAAAATTGTTTGCATGATTTTTTATTTTACTAACGATTATAGATGCAAATTGTTAGGTGCATGAAGTGATATTTATTGATTTTAATGAAATAATGAATTATTGTATGTATGTCAAATCAATTTAAGATTAAGAAAATTTAAGGGATTATACTTTCTGATAAGGGGATTTCAATAATCCATGGTTCAAATATTTGATTTATAAAAAGCTTATTATGATAAATGACCCCGGTTGACGATGCTGAAATGACTTTTCCATCATTTGCGTATAACAATTTCGTTTGACCCTCTGTTTTATCAATTGAAAAAACAGTTGATGGGGAATGTTTTTCTTTGTTATTTACGTGTTTAATGAAAGCCATGGGATTGTAATGTGCTGCAATAATCAGTTTGTCTTTATAAAACCTGATGTTGTCAGGACCGTTTATTTTGGTAAGTATAGTTTTATCTGAAAGCCTGTTTCCATCAAAATGAAAACGATAAACCTTATTTTCCAGAGCGGCTGAAACATAAACTTTAGCATCGGAATATTCCAGTCCTGCAGCATAACCGATTTTATCGGCAAGTATTTTCCAGTTTTCATTTTCATCCAGGTAAACAATATTGGATGTTTTTAATTTCAGAATTTTTTCATACAAAGCATTTCTCTTTCTGGCATCATTGCAGACCAGCAGTCTGCCATCATCGAATGCATGAAGTGCATTGGGTGAAATCAATAATGGACTCTCATAAAGTTTTTCAAAAATAAGCCGGTCATTATCAATTTTATATTTCACAATAAAATGGTGATTATTTGCATCATCATGACTTATTACATACAGACAGGGCTTCCCGTTTTCCTTCGTGATATTGAGCCCATGAGGATGAAATACCAGATTAGCGGGTTCATCAACCCGCTTTAGTATGTATGAATTGTTTTTTCCGGGCACTAACTTTTCAATCTCCCCGTATTCCCCATATTCCGGTCTTCTCGATGAAGTGGAGATCAGTATTCCCTTAATAGCAGAAATACTATCGATAACCATATCTTCAGGTCCGAATCCAGTATTAATTTTTTGGTACTCCGGCCAATCTGTCTGCTGAAGAGGTTTACGGCATCCATAAAGCATGAGGATGGCCAGGGCAATTAAAACTATTTTATTTTGATGAATCATGATTTGTTTTTTTTCCATAGCCACCTCCTCCGGGTGTTTCAATTATAAAGCAGTCTCCTGCATTTAAATTCAGATTTTCAATTCCTTTAAGCTTTTTTATATGTCCCGAATCCATTTTAAGAAATTGTTTGCCTTCTTTTCCTGATTCTCCTCCGGACATTCCAAATGGACCACTGTTTCTCCTTTGTGAAAGGATAGAAAGGTTAACCGCTTCCAAAAAGCAATATTCACGGATCAGGCCATTTCCACCTTTCCATTTACCTTTTCCTCCTGAATCTTCCCGGATCTCAAAGCGATTCAAACGAAGTGGAAATCTTTTTTCAATAACTTCCGGATCCGTAATTCTGGTATTTGTCATATGATGGTGAGTGGCATCCCTGCCTTCGAATCCCAAACCTGCTCCGGTTCCACCCGCCAGGGTTTCATAATATCCGAAATTGTCATTACCAAAAAGCACATTGTTCATAGTACCCTGTGATGCAGCCATTAATTCAAAAGCCCTGATCAGGGTATCGGTTAGCCGCTGACTTATTTCCACATTGCCACCCACAACAGCGGGGCATTTGAATGGATCCTCCGGAAAATCAGGATTAAGTATCCCCCTGGGAACGGTCAATTTTACCGGCTCTAACAATCCATCATTCAAAGGGATATTTTCATTCAATAAAAGTCTCAGAAAATAAATGACTACCGAATTTACAATAGCAAGAGTAGCATTCATATTGGATGGATGAACATCAGAACTACCGGAGAAATCGAAATGACAACTTCCATTTTTGATTTCAGCCTTTACTTTTAATATACTGCCATCATCCAGCTTTTCGGTGGCAGAATAGATACCATCAGGAATTTTTTCAAGGGTATTCGTAATTCTGGAAGATGCATAGGCCCGAAGCTCCCTGAAGTAGAACCGGATTTTTTCTTTTCCGAATTTTGTGGCCAATTGAAGAACTTCCTCAGAGCCTCTTTTATTGGCAGCTAGGGCGGCATTTAAATCCGCCAGGTTTTCTTCTATCGATCTGGAGGGATATGGGGAAGTTTCAAAAATCTTTCTCATTCCGGACCAGTCAACTTTATTTTTCTTTACGAGGTAAAAAGGAGAAATCACCACCCCTTCCTCGGCAAGGTTTTTTGCTCCTGGGGGCATTGATCCGGGTGAAATTCCTCCCAATTCACTGTGATGTGCACGGTTTACAACAAAAGCAAGAAGATCCTTTCCTTTAAAAACCGGAGATATAACCGTTACATCCGGTAGATGAGACCCACCATACCCTGGATGGTTCGTGACAATCGTATCACCGGGTTGAAAACGGAATTTTTTTAACAGGGACCTTACACAAACTCCCAGACCTCCCAGGTGAACGGGAATATGAGGAGCATTGGCAACCAGGTATCCATTTTCATCTAGCAATGCACAGGAAAAATCCAGGCGTTCTTTTATGTTGACGGAAAGAGCCGTTCTTTGCAGCATGGCCCCCATGTTTTCAGCAATTGACATAAAGCGATTGGTAAATAATTCCAGTTCCGCTTCCTGACTGTGCCCTGACGGGTTTGAAAGTTCCGGTTTATAATTTAAAAATCCGAAAGTGTTTTCCTGACTGTAATTCCAGTTTACAGGAATAAAGATAGTGCTGTAATCATCCAGAATAACTGCAGGACCTTTTATCAGGGCCCCGTTTTTTAACGAACCAAGCTTGAAAACGGAGTTCTCTCCCGAATTAAATTCCTTTTCAGGATAATAATTCTTAATTTTCTGGTGATTTGAATGATTTGCAATTTCCTTTTCCGAAACTACCACCCTGATGGCCTCAAGCTCAATTTCCCTTTCCACCCAGTGACCGTATAATTGAATATATTTTTGTTTGAATAAAGCTTTTATATTTCCTTCCGGTTTATATGGGATTTCGATGCTGTTGTCCTGACCCATAAACCTTAAATACAAAAGTATATCGCGAATTTCAATCTGATCTTTTGAAAGTCCGTCAGCCAGGAGATTTTTAGTGGCTTTTTCAGCCAGTATACGAATTTCTGAATCAATTCCTGAGATGGACTGATCCAGGTTTTTTAATATTTGACGGGTAGCAAACCTTTCAATTCTTGCATTCCCTATCCCAAAAGCACTAAGCAATCCTGCCTCTCTGGGAATGATGATGTTTTTTATCCCTAAATGACTGGCAATATCACAACAATGAAGTCCACCGGCTCCGCCAAAAGAAACCATGGTGTATTCTTTTGGATCATAGCCTTTTCCGAGGGAAATCTTGCCTATGGCTCCGGCCATTATTTCATTGGCGATTTTTAAAAACCCCTCAATCAGTTCCTTAGATTCAGGACGTTTGGAAGTTTTTAACTCGATTTCATCCAACAATTGCAATAATTTTTCTTCTGCTTTAGCGGGATAAACCGGTATGGAAAAATTATCAGGAAGTAAACGCTTAGCCAGTAAATTAATATCGGTGATGGTAAGTGGCCCTCCTGATCCGTAACAGGCAGGTCCTGGGGAAGCACCTGCACTTTCCGGACCAACAAATAGCTTGTAACCATCGTACCCGCATATGGAGCCTCCTCCCGCGGCTACGGTCTCAATGGACAAACTGGGACTCATTATTTTTGCATTTCCAACTTCCAGCTCATATACATAATCATAGCCATTCTCATACCGGCTTGCATCTGTGCTGGTACCTCCCATATCGAAGGTGATGAGTTTATTGATACCCATGGATTTCCCACTAATAGCAGCACCCACAACGCCACCTGCCGGTCCGCTTAAAAGGCTGTCCTTTGGGAAGTAATTCAGGGAATCTATTAATCCACCGGAGCTGGTCATCACCTTTAATTTAATTTTCCCCAGGGTCTTTCTTATTGAGTCCAGGTAATTATCAATCAGGGGTGACAAATATGCGTTTACCACGGTAGTTTCAGAGCGTTCGAGTAATTTAATCAGTCCTGACAATTGGGTGGAAACGGATATATAAGCTATTTTTTCATCTTTACAGATCAACCTGATTTCATTTTCATGAACTGGATTCTGCACCGAGTTTAACAAAGAAATAGCTACACTTTTATAGCCTTCTTTTTTAAGAAGAGTGATTTCATTCCTGATATCTTCCTTTTTTAGGGCTTTCAATATTTCACCTGTTGTAGAAATTCTTTCATCTACTTCTAATATTTTTTCAGCAAGGGGGGGTGATTTTATAATTTGTTTTGAAAAGATATCCGGCCTGGATTGATTTCCTATTTCCAGTAAATCTTTAAATCCTTTTGTAATGAATAAAGCTGTCCGGTCACCTTTATTTTCCAATAAGGCATTGGTAGCTTTGGTTGATCCTAGTCGCACTTCCATTGCCGGAAAATTATTTTCCAGCGATGTTTGAGTCAGCATACGTATACCCAGGATAGGGGCTTCCTCATTTGCGGAAATTTCGAGACCGGTATAATTCTCGAAAAACCGTGCCGGTACTTCACTTTCCAATATGATAATTTTGCTTTCCGGGAGGAAGGATTTTATCCTGAAAAGCTTTTCGGGATCCTCTGTGAATATTAAATGGTAAGACCTGAAAATATCTTTATCTATACTCCATGAATGATGGATTTCAAACTTTGACCTGCTATGCCATTTTTTAATTACCGCCCTCAGTTTACCACTGCTTAATACTTTCTGGTAACGGGTTTCCCCATTCGGAAAAATTCCAATGCAATCGGTGAAGGTCCCACCGGTGTCAATATAAAATTTATGCCTGATCATTTCTTTTTTTTCTGAGAATAAAAATCATAAATACCAGGGTAAAAACAGCTGAAAATACAGTAATTATTAAAAATAAAGCGTGAAAATCAAGGATTGGAAAACCGGGAATATTTTCAAAGGAGGAAATAAGATTTTTAAGACCAATAGTTAAACTCAGTGCCAGGGTCATACTCAAAAATATATTGTTTAAACGGGAGTTTTTTACACCTGTTAATTCCCGGTTGTTTATTAACCATACCAGGAAAAAACAAATTAAAGGCAAAATAAGTCCATTGAGTGCCTGGGCAAGAATAATTGCGGGGATAGGCTTAATATTGAGAAGGGCAAAGAAAATACCTGCTGCCAGGACCACTATCCAGCTTATGCGGAAATAAATTCCGGAGTGGGTCCATTTTTCCGGATTTCTTTTTCCGAACAGACTTCTAAAGGTTATTGCTGCTGCGAGCGGTGCCGTAATCCCGGATGTAAATCCGGCTGCAAAAAGTCCGGTTCCCAAAAGTATTTCACCAAAACCGGTTTGCTTGTTTGATAATGCAATTGCCAGTGCATTAAAACTGAATTCACCCTGAACTGCTGTCCCTACCACCAAAACAGCCATTGAAAAGATTCCACCCAAAATTATGGAAATCAGGAGTCCGCTCCTCATTTCAGGTATACTATCTGTTTGTTTTGAAATTCCTGAACCAAGAAAGAGATTATAGGGAACAATGGTTGTCCCAATAAGGCCCAATATTAAAAGGGATGCTTCATTATTTTCCGGAATTTTAAATTTGAAAAGCCCGGATATTATTTCGTCCCAACCCGGTGAAACTTTAAAAGCAGCGATTAAAAATGAAATTCCAAGAATCATGACCATTATTCCCATAATCCTGGCAATTATTTTTAGGGATGGAATAAAAAGGATCAGACCTGAAACCAGGCCAATAAAAACGATGAATAATAATTCTTTTCCCGGAAATATAAGAACCAGCCCCTCCCTGGAGCCAATCAGGTTACCGGTTTCATAGGCTATCCCCCCGGAGTATATGGCTGCTGCCACAATCAGGATTAAGATTTTCCCGGTTTTAGAACCTGAAAGGTTTTCATACATGGCCTGTCCCAGGTTTTTCCCTGACAAAATGGTGATCCTTGATGCAGCATCCTGAAGGATAAAGCAGGCAAAGGTTGCAAACAATAGCGTCCACAATAAATCGGTCCCGAATAATGATCCTGTCTTAGCTGCCGTAGTTATGGTTCCGGGTCCAATAAAGGCAGCAGAAACAACAGACCAGAAAATGATATTGAGAAATGATTTTCTGAGATTCATAGCAGGTTAATCCTCAGATGCTTAACACTACCTCATCATCGGATTTAAGATATTCAGTCAGGGCTCCCCCCTTATATTGAACATCTATCCCGAAACTTTCCAGCCTGGATGCAACGCCGTAGATATCAGCACAGGCCTTGCAGGCTTCAACGCTTACCCCGTCATCGATCATTTGCAAAATCTTTGTCTGGATCTCTTTATCTTCGCTTGCCAGCCTGGAAGACGGACCCCAGATAAGGATATTTACTTCCTTAAACCAATTTCGTTTTTTAGCATTATGGGAATACATGGCAATCATGTGCAGAAAGGCATCCCTGTTTTCTGTGGTCCAAAGGACCGTTAATTTATTTTTTTCCATCCAGTCAGATTTTAAAATAATGTATAAATAAAGGGAGCAATAGCGCTTCCGCTGCTTAATACAATCAGTACTCCAAAAAAGAGAAGGATAATAATTACAGGTACAAGCCACCACTTTTTTCTTTCCCTCATATAATGCCAGAAATCTTTAATGAAACTCATTCGGATCTGTATAATTAAGTTAATACTAGTTTTTTTTATTATGGAATGGATTAAATTTTAAATCCAAATCAATATTTTTTTATTTCCGTTCAATTGAATATTTGGGTCAGGGATTCGAGCTTGCTTTACCAAATGTTTCCATTATTTGCTTTTTCATTATAAAATCCGCATCGATTTTATTCAATTCATTAATTGTTTTTTCAGCTTCCTCTTTCTTACCAAGCTTTTTTTGGATATCCGCAAAGTCATATAAAAAGCCGGGTTGGTATCTGAATTCATCAAAAACATAGTCGAAATGCTCATATGCTTTTTGGAAATTTTCCTCATGCAAATATATTTCTCCTATTCTCAGGTGAGCTATATGAGAGTCATAGATTTTCAGAGAGGCCTCCAACAGGGATAAAGCCTCCGGGGCATTCCCTTCCCGGAATAATTGATTGGCTTTTATTATATGGGTTTTGGTTTTATAGGGAATATAACTTCTATAACTGTAGGTTTTTTGTGGAATTTTAAGATACCTGGCAGCGTTGTACTTGCTTAACTCATTTGCCAGGTCACTTGCTTTTTTCTTATTATTTGCATATATGTTTGCCTTATACAAAAGACCCATGATCTTCAGTTTTGTTTCATCATCAGGTGCTAAATGGAAGGCATTTTCAAAACTTACTATTGCACTCTCAAAATCACCTTTAATTATTAATATTTCTCCCATCCGGTATTCTGCAAAAAAGGATGCTTCATATTTAAGTGATTTTTCAAAGTATTTCAGAGCAAGAGGTAATTCACCAAGCTGGAGCAGAATGGATGCTGCATCCCTGTAATTTTCAGGAAGATAAGGGTTTGTGCGCACCAAAGCCTCATATTCACGGTAGGCGGATACGAAATCTTTCTTCTTTTCATATTCCTTTGCCAGCTGTAAACGTAATTCATAAAGCTGTTTATCCTTATCCCTGAAGGCTGTAAAGGCAACCTGGTCAATCATTGATTTGGGTTTATAAATAAATCTGTAATCAAAACTTTCGCTTTCATTCTTTACAAATGGCCAAAATCCTTTGAGCTGTGCAATGTTATGAATAGCCTTTAAGCTGTCCAAAGCAGTATATCCCCAGTTTTTATGATAATACCCGGAACTGTACAATTTGTTTTTATCAGTTTTTCCAATTATTTCTGACTTAATGATTTCATTA
>CBDUPM010000079.1:0-8984 GCA_965369105.1 uncultured Bacteroidales bacterium
TTATACTGCTTGAAACAAAGATATTAATATTTGACAGAAATGCGATAGCGAGCTAAGATACCGGATTTAATGAATTAAAAATGATCAGGCCGGCGGGTAAGATTATTATTCCTAATGGCTTTATCCTGAGCATTAATACTTGAAATATTCAATTGCTTTTGATGGCCAGAATAGAATCCTGATAGTACATCTGAAGTATGGAATTGAATGAATGATTCAGATTATCACCGGTTCTGATTAAAGGCCTGAACATCCCATCTTTAATTGCCCATATTCTTTGATCTCATTTCTTTGGAATATAAAAGAGGAAAAAATAAATTTTTGTATCTTTTCCTAAAATTTATCATATGGAACTTATCAATGCAATTGAAAACCGGACCAGCGTAAGATCTTTTACCAGTCAAAAAGTGAATATTGAAGATATCAGGGAAATGGTCAGAAGAGGGGGACTGGCTCCCAGCGTAAATAATTTCCAGCCATGGAAATTTATTCTGATTAATAAACAAAGTATTCTTGAGGAGCTTGCGGGATTGATTTCAGAGAAATATAAATCCCTGGTATTTAAAGATGTCAGGGCAAAGGAAAATATTAAAAAGCAGGTGGAATGGTATTCGACTTTCTTTAAGGAGGCCCCGGCATTGCTTGTATTGGTTATGTCGGAATATGAAACTGTCCTTGAGAAAGGTACTGAAATGACCCATGAGGAAATTAATACTATGAGAGGATATCCCGATATCCAAAGTGCAGGTGCCTGTGTGCAAAATGTTTTACTTACCGCTGTGGAACTGGGTTATGGGGCCTGTTGGTTAAGCGGACCCATGATTGCCAGGGAAGAAATTCATAAAAGACTGGGACTTTCTGAAAAAGAAAACCTGATCTGTTTCATCGCAGTTGGCCGGCCTTCAAAAGAATTTTCCCCCAAAAAGAAAGAAGATCTTGGGTCAAAGATTCAGATTCTGGATTGAACATTTTTCATTCTGAGACCTTAAATAAATAAATCAAATCAATTTTTGTTATGAGAAAAATATCTTTTTTCCTCTACATCATCCTGGGTTTTCTTTTAAATCCATTGCTTGCGCAGGATTGCAGTATTTATTACCCGCATGAAGAAGGGGTTATTCGTGAAATGACTTCCTATAGCCCGAAGGACAAGGAAACCGGAAAAATCCGTCAGGAAATACTGCAGGTAAAAGATGCCGGTTTGAATGTTGAAATTGTTGTATTAAATACACTTTTTGACGAAAAAGGGGAAGTTTTAAGTGAAGCGGAAATCCTGATAGGATGCCGGGACGGAGTTTTTAAAGTAGATATGTCTTCCTACCTTTCTGAAATGCTGGATGCATATCAAAGCATGGAAGTGGAGCTTACCGGCGATGATCTGGCTTTTCCGGCAAAACTGAATGTGGGAGATATACTTCCGGAGGGAACCATGAATATAAAAGTGAATAATAATGGCATGACCATCATGAATATGGATGTCACCCTCGCCAACCGGAAAGTCGAGGCAAAAGAGGAAATTTCAACACCCGCCGGAAGCTTCTCCTGTTATAAAATCAGTTATGAGTCGATTGCAAAAACCAGGATTATAACCGTTCGCACCTCCGGAACGGAGTGGATTGCTGAAAATACAGGAGTTGTAAAATCAGAGACTTTTAATAAAAAAGGAAAATCCACTGGTTATTCTCGGCTTACTGCATTAAAGTAGAAAGAATTCTAGCTTCTTTTCCTCACTTTTCTGAATTTCTCTTAAAGCCAATTTTTTTCTCGGAACTGGGTTTTTATGTTTATTAATCAATTCATCAGGATAGCTAAAAACTAATTCATCAGGGAAGGTATTGCCATTGTAATTATAACTCATTGTTTTTGTATTCAAATTATTTGGAGGTCACAATTTGTTAGCTCCAATAATGAAGTTAATTTTTACAGCTTAAATTTTTAATTCAGGAATTAGAAATTTATTATTTCTAACAAGGCGAATTTCCCTTTATTCATTTATGAAAAAAATGCTAAAATCTCTTAGGGTGAGAAGGAAAAATATATGATTTTTCCATCGACGAAATCATGGATCAATTTTATGAAAGAACAAGGATAAAATATTAAATCCCTGTTGAAATCAGGGGGCGAAATAAACAAATTCTCCATCACGAAATTTAAAGTCTATCATTCCAAGACTTATAAGTTTACTGATGATGTTTCCCGCTTTTCTTCGGTTTATAGCAGCGATTTTACAAAACTCATCCAGGCTTATTTCTTCTATTTCAGTTAGATAGGTCAGGAGAAATTCCTCTTTTTTACTGAATTGTAGAAGTACACCTTTTTCTTTATTCTGGTTTTTCCATACCTGCAGTAAGACCGGATTTGCCAGGTGATTCTCATCATCCTGCCGAAACCACGCCATCCATTTACCATTTTCTTCCAGCATGTAATAAGGTTTCTGCTTTCCTTCCGAAACTTCCACTTCAAGTATGGTTTTCCCCTCAATCTGCCAGGATTTAAAATCCATTTTAATTTCCGGTTTGCAATATAGTTTGGCTGCCCCTTCGAGCATATGATATTCTTCTTCTGATTTTATGCCTGCAATTTTACCATTATCCTTCACACCAATTAACAGCCTTCCTCCTTCCGAATTCGAAAAGGCAACAAGGGTGCGGGCAATTTTCCTGGAATCAATAACCGCGAATTTAAAATCAAGCTTTTGATGCTCCCCCTGATCAATTAAATTATAAATATGTCTGCTCAAGCCACTGAATTTATTTTTTTCTTTTCCTGAAAACAAAATTATTGAGAATAATTCTAAATCCTTTAATTAAATTCAGAATTTAATTTTCTTAGCGGCTGATATTCTGTTAATTTAAGCCAAAAGGCCAAAATTTCCTTAACATCTGTAAGCAAACATTATGAATTATTTAAGGCTTTTAGTATCTTTCCGATTCGTAAAATTTTATCATTATAACTTCTAATCAAAAAAATATGAAAAAGAAATCTGGTATGAGCCGCCGGGAATTTGTTGCTCGTACATCTGTAGCTGCTGCAGGTTTGACAATTTTACCCAGTGGCATCATTAGCGCAAAAGGCAGAACCGCCCCGAGTGATAAACTCAATATCGCAGGTATTGGAGTGGGTGGGATGGGTTTTGCTAACCTGAAAAGAATGGAAACTGAAAACATCATCGGACTTTGTGATGTAGATCTTAAGTATTCACAAAGGGTATTCGATCACTATCCAAAAGCTAAAGTATACCAGGATTACCGTAAAATGTATGATGAACTTGGAAAATCCATCGATGCAGTTGTTGTTGCCACATCCGATCATACACATGCCATTGTTGCAGCTGATGCTATGACCAATGGATGGCATGCATACGTACAGAAGCCGCTTACTCACAGTGCTTATGAATCCAGGTTGTTGACCAAACTGGCAGACAAGTATCAACTTGCAACCTCTATGGGTAACCAGGGTTCATCTGGTGAAGGGGTAAACCTTGTTGCAGAGTGGCTGGCTAACGGAGAAATTGGTGATGTTACTCATGTTGAGGCATTTACCGACAGGCCTATATGGCCCCAGGGTTTGAATCGCCCTGAAAAAGGTATGTGGGTACCCGAAACCCTGGACTGGGATCTTTTTATCGGACCGGCTCCCATGAGACCTTACCATGAACTTTATACACCATGGAACTGGCGAGGTTGGTGGGATTTTGGAACCGGAGCTCTTGGCGATATGGCCTGCCATATTCTTCACCCGGTATTTGTGGGTCTTGAATTGGGTTATCCAACCAAAGCCCAGGGAAGCTCTACCTTGTTGCTTACTGATTGTGCCCCCAATGCACAGATGGTTGATATTATCTTCCCTGCAAGAAAGCCTTCCAGGAAGATGAAAATGAAGCTTAACGAGGTGAAAGTTACCTGGTACGATGGCGGACTTAAACCTGAGATGCCGGAAGGATGGCCTCCGGGAAGAAGCATGAATGATGATGGGGGTGGGGTTATTTTCCATGGGACGAAAGATAAATTAATCTGTGGTTGCTATGGAAAAGATCCCTGGTTATTATCAGGACGTAAACCCAATGCACCTAAATTCAGAAGAAGAGTAGAAACAAGTCACGAACAGGATTGGATCCGGGCTTGCAAGGAAACTCCTGAAAACAGGGTTAAAACAGCCTCAGACTTTAGTGAAGCAGGACCATTCAATGAAATGGTTGTGATGGGTGTGATGGCAGTCCGGCTTCAGGCTCTGAACAAAGTCCTTGAATGGGACGGAAAGAAAATGGAATTCACCAACATTGGTGATAACGAGGAGTTTAAAGTGGTTATTTCGGATGGATTTAAAATTCATGATGGTCACCCGACTTTCAATAAAACCATGACCGATCCTATTAACGCTAAACAATATGCCAGGGAGCTTGTAAATCACAAATATCGTGAAGGCTGGAAATTGCCAGCCATGCCGGCTTAAGAATTGTAAAATGTTTATAAGGGTACCCCATCGGGTGCCCTTTTTTTAACTTTTTTATAATACTGTCTTTTTTATGATAAGTGCCAAAAGACTACTAAAATTTGCCCCGTCACTGGTTATTGCCGCCGGATGTCATACAGGGAATACCGAAAAGTCAAATGAAAAAAAGGATTTACCCAATGTGGTAATCATTTTTTGCGATGACCTGGGATATGGAGACCTTGCCTGTTTTGGAGCAGAGGATATTCAAACTCCGAATATCGACGCTATTGCTGAGCAGGGAATAAAATTTACGGAATTCTATTCAGCATCGCCTGTCTGCAGTCCTTCAAGGGCCGGACTTATTACCGGCAGAATGCCACAAAGAATGGGCGTACATGGCGTATTTTTTCCGGAAAGCTTCCTGGGATTGCCAACGAATGAAATTACTCTTGCAGAGAAATTAAAAGAAGTTGGGTATTCTACCGGGATCGTTGGAAAATGGCACCTGGGTCATATGCATAAATATCTTCCATTGCAAAGAGGATTTGATGAATATTTTGGCATACCCTACAGCAACGATATGGAAAGCGTGGTATACCTGGAAGGGAATGAGGTTGTGGATACCTATCCGGACCAAAGATATACCACCAGGACCTATACGGAAAAAGCAGTTGATTTCATTAACCGGAAGTCTGAAAATCCTTTCTTTTTATATCTTGCGCATTCTATGCCCCATGTCCCTCTTTATGCCTCAGAAAAATTTATAGGGACTTCCCAAAGAGGTCTTTATGGGGATGTTATCCAGGAAATCGACTGGAGTGTGGGGGAGGTAATGAATGCCTTAAAGCAAAATGGTGTAGATGAAAACACGCTTCTGTTTTTTACAAGTGATAACGGGCCCTGGCTGGTAATGAAGGATCATGGCGGATCGGCAGGAATCTTAAGAGAAGGCAAGCAGTATACTTTTGAAGGAGGTATGCGTGTTCCCGCCCTGGCAATGTGGCCGGAAAGAATTCCTGAAGGCAGAGAATATAATGATATGGCACTTATGCTGGACCTGTTTCCCACCATTCTTGAAATGGCCGGAATAGATCTGCCTGATGACAGGGTTTATGATGGTGAAAGCCTCTTACCGGTTTTTGAAAACTCTGCCAAAAGAAAAGGAAGTAAATATTTATACTTTGATAATCAAAACCTGGAGTGTTACAGAAATGGTGACTGGAAAGTCAAAAAGGAATTTAAAGGGTCCCCGTTTCTTGCAGGGAAGAAACAAGTGGACCCACATCCTGTTCTTTTAATAAATCTGAAGGAAGATCCCGGCGAAAAGAATAATCTAGCAGAAAAGTACCCCGGGAAGCTGGAAAGAATGATTTTTGAGATGGATTCAATGCGAATGGCGATGGGAGAATTACCACCCGCATTATTTATCAGATCTAATGCGGATCACAGTCATTACGAATATCTCAGGGAAAAGTATGGAAAGGATTATTATAAAAAAACATATTAGAAAAGTTGAATTTATATGATGAAGGCAGCAGTTTTACAAAAATATGGCAGGATTGAAATTGAGAATAGGGAAATACCTCCATATTCTGATGATGAATTATTGATCCGGGTGAAGTATGCAAGCATTTGTGGATCGGATCAACATATTTACAAAGGGGAATTTCATCCGCGAACAAAATTACCACTGGTTCCCGGACACGAGTTTTCCGGAGTAATTGCAGGTATCGGAAAGAAAATTAAAGGATACCAGCTGGATGAAAAAGTTTGTGTGGACCCTATCATTCCTTGTGGAAACTGCCCGGCTTGCAAACGAAATCATTTCCCTGCATGTACCTCATTAAAACTGGTTGGTATCGATCTGGATGGTGGATTTTCGGAATACATTGTGGTAAAACCCGAACTGGTATATAAAGTACCCGAAAATGTTTCATTGCAAAGTGCAGCCCTTGTGGAACTTTTATCAATTGGTTACCATGCATCATCCAGAGCGGAGGTTTCTGCTAATAACTCCATAGTAATCTGGGGCGCAGGAAAAGTTGGTCAGGCGATTTTACATGCGGCCAAAACCATTACTAAAGGGGCTGTTTTTATAGTTGATATATTGGATGAACGACTTTCGCTGGCAAAAAATGCATTTCCGGATATTCATATCATCAACTCAAAAAAAGTGGATGCAATTGAATATATTATGGAAAATACGAATGGTTTTGGAGTGGATATAGCTTTTGAAGCAATTGGTCATTATGAGGAAATAGAAGCTAAACTGAATCCTGCTCGTTCATGTATAAAATCCATACGAGGAGGAGGAAAAGTATGCGTTTTGGGATTGAGCGATGAACCCACAGAAGTATTATTTAAGGAATTAATATGGAAGGAGGCTACTATTATTTCATCCCGGGTAAGTCATGGGGAGTATAAACAAAGCCTGGAAAACATGAAGAATGGATCCTTAAAACCTGAATCTATGATCACATCCATTGTACCGCTTGAACAAGCCAATGACGCCTTTTTAGCCCTGGAAAATGATCCCGCAAATAACCTGAAAATTCTATTGGATCTGCAAGAATGAAAGCTTTATTGCCTTTCGGCTTTTACAGCTCAGTGGTATTGATATTAAAAAGCTAAGGAAGCAAAAAACCGGGCCCTGTCATTCAATTTTTTCTCAGCTTTTTTGGGGAAAGGATATATTCAGAAAACCTTATTAACTGGAAGTTTGTATACATCTTTTTAACAGCTAAATACCATTTCAGGAATGGATTTTCATTCATGGATTGCCTATCTTTGTTTAAAATGTAAAGTCATGAAAACTTTTAGGGTTGTTTTACCTCTGCTTTTAATTCTTTTTGTTTTCCATTCTGATTTTAGAATGAAGAACCAAAGAAGCTTATATCGCGATTTCATCGGACGGGAACAAAATTCATTTAAAGTATTGGAAAATTATGATGAGAATGAAAAGATGTTTACCGGAATTCAATACGCCGCACTCCAGGAATATTATAAAACCCTTGATCCTTCTGAATTAAGAGTTCCAATGGAAAGGTTAGGAAGGGCCATGATTCAAACACAGGCAAAGAAATCAGCTGCAGCATTTTCTTCTTCCAATGAATTTAAAATGGAATGGCTGCCTTTAGATTCTGACCTGGGAGGCAGGGTCAGGGCACTTATGTGGGATCCAAATGATCCGGAATATAAAAAAGTATGGACTGCCGGAGTAACAGGTGGCTTATGGTCGAGGGAAGATATATATGACTCCGGAGAAAGATGGAAGCCGGTGGATGATTTCTGGCCGGGACTAGCTGTTAGCTGCCTGGAATACGACCCGGTAGATCCACTGACTTTTTATGCAGGTACCGGTGAGGGACAGACCGCCAGGATTATTTACCGGGAATCTTCCGGAAGAGGCTTCGGAATTATGAAATCCACCGATGGTGGAGAAAACTGGACCCTCATTGAATCCACCAAAGGCTTTGCTTATGTAACGGATATCGCTATAAAAAATGAAGGTGAAAATGGGGTTATTTATGCCGGCGTAGTGTCGGGTGAATACCAGGGTCAGGTATACAGTTCTTCCCCGGGTGATGGCCTTTACAGGTCGGTAAACGGAGGAGAGTCATGGACACAGGTTTTACCCGATGTTCCCGGAACGGATCATTCATACGCCCCTTCAGACATTGAAATTACAGCCAATGGTAGAATTTTTGTCGGAACCGGATTAAGCCAGGATAAAACAGGCGCAGGAAATATACTATTTTCCGACGACGGGATAAACTGGAATGTGTTTGATGATTATGCGGATACCATTGCTAATGCTGATTTCTATAATTTTGCCGGACGTGTTATGCTGACTTCCGCTCCCTCTGACGGAAACATTGTTTATGCGGTTCTCACAGCAGCGGGCGGTAGTTTTTATTCCTTTAAATGTCCTCGGGGCGTCCATATGATAAAAACGACCGACGGGGGTCAGAATTGGTCGAAAGTCAGTCCTCCTTTTGATGATGGCCGGGGATCGTGGGCATATATTGCCTGGCATGCACTGGCTATTGCCGTAAATCCGGATAATCCGGATAAACTTTATGCAGGTGGACTGGATCTTTATTCTTCCGATAATGCAACCAGTAGCTGGTACCGGGTATCCAGCTGGTACAATTTTGACAACGCGATACCGGAGGAACCCGATTATGTTCATGCCGATCATCACACCATCAGGTTCCGGCCAGGCTCTGCTACGGATGCAATTTTTACCACCGATGGAGGCGTTTTCCTGACACAAAATGCGAAAGCCTCAGTTCCAGATTTTATGGAAGTAAGTCAGGGTTTAAATACCCTTCAATATTATACCTGCGCCATGCATCCTGCTGAAAGTAAACATCATTTTTTGGCAGGTGCACAGGATAATGGCACATTGTTTTACAGGGAATCGGGTGTTCCGGTAAGTGTATTAAGCAATGTGAGTTATGGAGATGGAACATTTTGTTTTATTGATGAAAATGAACCCGATCTTCAACTGACAATCTGTAATCTTCATAGACATCAAGCTCTCCATT
>CBDUPM010000080.1:0-8946 GCA_965369105.1 uncultured Bacteroidales bacterium
CTGATCCGGAGCATCCCATCCATTTGGCGTTGCTGATCCCACAAGACCAATCATATAAGCTTCAATACCATAAGTCATGTCGTTTGTATTTACGGTAAGAATATGCCATCCGGCATCGCCTGAAACAATTCCTGCTCCGTCAACGGCAAGGGCTCCACCTGTATCACCATAACTAATGCTTCCATCGGGATCGAAAAGTGTAAATGGATTTGCAGGATTCAATTTTACAAAGCCAGTGTATACTCCATCTCCGGCAGCAGACTCAATTTTCTGCTCTTTCCCCGAGTCTATAAGGTCAAGTCTGGGTAATCCGAAAATCGTAACATCAGCAGTAACTACTTCTGAAATATATTCCATAAGGTCAGTTCCGGTTCCCGGGGCTCCTGTACCGGCATCCACTACTAAAACCGCCCTGATCCTGAAATCGACAGATGAAACCTGGTCGGCCGGAAATTTTTTTATCAAAATTCCGTTCAGATCGCTTACGGTGATCTTAATAATTCTATTTTGTACACCGGAATAGATTTGTACAGGATCAGCGAAATCAGTTCCCGCTGCAGCAGCTTCCAGAAAATAATTAGCGGAGGCTTCAAAACCCGGATTCACAGCCTTACCTTCGAAAACAAGGGTATCGGTTGCTTTAGCCCTTTCAAGGGTTAAATTGGGAATCGCTTGTATTGCCGGAGCTACAACATTATCAGAAAACACTACCTGTGTTTCATCCTTTTCGCAGCTCGCTATCAGGCCGAGAAGACCTATAAACGAAAGAAATATTAATATTTTATTTTTCATTTTTTGTCTTTTTTAAAGGATTAATATCCAGGATTATTTTTCCCATTGTAATTTGGATTGGCTGATACTTCATCGCCCGGAATCGGGAATAGATCCAGATGATCGCTGGTACTTGAACCATCAAAAGTTCCGCCTTTCCACTGCCAGGTATAGTCTCCCCCGGTGAATTTACCAAAACGGACCAGGTCAGTTCTTCTCTGAGCTTCATAATAAAATTCTCGAGCTCTTTCATCCAGAATAAAATCGGCTGTTAACTCACCTGCTGTGATATTTCCAGAAGCGTCGCCATAAGCGCGTTCCCTGATTACATTAATATCTAAAACCGCTGAGTTAGGATCATCGAGTTTAAATAAAGCCTCTGCTCTCATTAAATAGGCATCCGCAAGCCGGAAAATTGGAAAATCGGTACTGGCATAAGCCGGATTATAATTGCTTGCCTTGGTACCATCATGATTTCTGGCGGTAAATTTATAAACACCCACACCAAAGTCACCGCTTGAGGCTGCACTTGGTATATCCAGACTTTTTTTCATTCTCAGGAAGACTCTTCCATCCGGACTTTGGGCAAATATGGTATCGTTCATGTCAATAGCACCTCCATAAGTTGAAAGTGTATCCACGAGGATATTCATAAAGTCTTTCCTTGCCCGGTTACCATTCCAGTTGGTGTTTTCAGTAAGGCCATGATAATCTTCCGCCCTGAGATAAAGAGCGTCACTGGAAGATTCAATAATAAAGGTTGTCCCAACATAACCTTGTGTATTTACACCATCCTGCTCCCAGGCAAAGATCATTTCATTATTGCTGTTATAGCCATTATCTGCACTGAAATTATGCCTGTAATCATCTGCAAGAGAGTAGGCGCCGCTGGAAATTACCTTATCGCAATATGTTTTACAATCAGACCATCTTTCAGTACCGGTATAAACTTCTGCATTCAGATAAAGTCTTGCCAGCAGCATCCAGGCAGCTCCCTGATCGGCCTGTGGATAAGATGAACCGGGTTCTCCGAGTTTATCTTCAAGATCTATTAGTTCACTTTCGATATAACTAAAGATAAAATCCCTTGATTTTATTTCAGGAAAAAATTTACCAACCCCATCTTCATCGGTAGTAAAAGGAAACTGACCAAACAGATCAATTGCCCAGTAATATGCGAGAGCTCTTAAAAACCTTGCCTCTGCATTGTATCTTTGTACATCAGGGTCACTATCTCCGTTTGTGTATTTGATATAGTCGTTCGCATAAGTAATACTCAGACTAAGTCTTTGAAAGACTGCTGTCAGGAAAGGATTACTGGGACTCCATGATTGTGTGTTCAAATCTGCAATCCCGACATCACCCCAGGCACATATAGCTTCGTCGGTAGTGATTTCCTGAAGATTCCAAAGTGCCCTCATGGTCGTAAAAAAGTTTTCATCAGATGCACTAATGTCTGCACCTCCGTTAGATCCCTGTCCTGCTATTATAAAACTTGCATAGATTTTACCCAGAACTTGTTTCATATAGGCAGGATCATCTCCCAGATTACCGGCAAGGATAGTATCTTCATCCTTGGGCTTTACATCCAGGTCTTTCACGCATGACGAAATCATCAATGCTGAAAGAACTGTTAATATCATTAAAAATCTTTTATTCATTTCTATAGTGTATTTGAATATTAAAAAGTAAGGTTAAGGCCCAGCACAAATGTTCGTGGTCTGGGGTAGAAATTATTGTCTATCCCATCAGACACTTCAGGATCCAGTCCTTTGTATTTGGTAATGGTTAATGCGTTCATTACAGTAAAACTTAATCTGGCACTTAACTTGTCCACAACATTTGAAAATGTGTAACCGGCGCTCACGTTATCCAGCTTGAAAAATGAAGCATTTTCCACAAAATAATCACTGGTAAACTGACGCTTTACAAATTGCGTGTCATCTAAATATTTCGGGAAATTTTTATAGTACCCGATCTGGTATAACTGGTCATATGAAGCTCCTGCTGCCAGTTGATTATATACATAATTGCCTATTGCAGCACGGGAAGAAGCAGAAAGGTCAAATGCCTTATAATTATAAGCCAGTGAAAAACCTATCAGGTAATCAGCTTCAGGTTTTTTGTAAATATACTTATCCTCATTATCCCCGTTTACGTTACCTCCCTCGCCGGAAAGGTCAACATAAAGGCCTTCAATCGGATTTCCATTTGCATCATATACCTGCTTGTTTAAAAAGTATGATTTTGCAGGATAACCCACCCGGGTAACTTGTTTTTGTCCTGTAAATGCATCCCCGTAAAGAATACCAATATACTCCGGATCCTCCGTGAGTAATAATTTCGTAATCTTGTTTTCATTATAGGTGAAATTAAATCCCAGGCTTAATGACATATCCTGTGTGGAAATGGGCCTTAAATTCAGAGCCAGCTCAATCCCCTGGTTTTCCAGACTTCCAACATTAGTCAACAGGGTGTTTGAAAAGTTACTTCCACTGGGAATGGTTACTTCATTCAGAAGATCATCTGTAACTCTTTTATAAAGTTCAACAGAACCTGTTACCCGGTTATTGAATAATCCAAAGTCCAGCCCGATATTCTGGGTTGTTGTCTCTTCCCACTTAATATTCGGATCATAGGCGTCCGGTCTCAGTGTGGGCAGGAAGACTCCCCCGATCGGGTAATAATTTCCTGCAGATGCCTCCCGGTAAATAGGCTGGGAAGGATATTCATTATCCAAAACATCCTGTTGCCCCGTGATTCCCCAGCTTGCCCGTAGTTTCAATTCTGTTATGGCATTTATATCCCTGAGGAATGGTTCTTCATGAATTTTCCATGCTACAGCAGCAGATGGAAACAGACCCCAGCGGTTTTCTTCAGCAAATCGTGATGAACCATCATTCCGGACCGTAAAGGTTACCAGGTATTTATCCATGACAGAATAGTTTAAACGTCCGAAGAAAGAAACCAGGTAGTTCTCCACGATAAAATCTGAACTGTCGGTACTTTGATATGCGTTTTCAGCATCTACAATTCCTCTGGTATAAGATTTTCCTTCTCTTTGAAAATGCTGCCATGAATATC
Source organism: uncultured Bacteroidales bacterium (assembly GCA_965369105.1). Lineage (GTDB taxonomy): Bacteria > Bacteroidota > Bacteroidia > Bacteroidales > JAGLSB01. The sequence goes on from CBDUPM010000080.1 coordinate 3,856, forward strand.
CGGCAGTAACATCTACCCTGCTATCCAATGCAGTAATATCTTTTTTATAATTAAGGTAAAAATCGAGCAGGTCGTTAGTAAACCTGGCACTATAATCAGAAAGTTTTCCGTTCAGCGGGCTGGTTAAAACTGACGGACTGGTCACCGGCCGGTTATTATGGCCTTCACTTTCCGTTATATCTGTGGCAACATTCAGTTTTGCATGAAGGTCTTCCACAAAGGGAAGGGCATAATCCAGTTCAACATTTGCAATCACTCTCTGAACAGTGGATTTATCATCTGCTGACAGAGCCTGTTCAACCGGATTAGCGGTTCCAAGGTTGGCTCCGTAATTACTCCATTGATAATAACCTGCAGAATTTGGATTTCCATCTTTTATAGGTTGAGTGGGGTCCATATTTATGGCAGAGCCGATGGCCCCGTCGTCACCAAAGTTATGGTCCGTTGTCATTCCTTTTACATTCAGGTTTACTTTAAGATCATCGTCCAGGAAGCTGGGAGATAAATTAATGGCTCCGGTTAACCTTTGCATATCTGTGTTTTCAAGAATACCGTTTTCATCGGTTAATCCGAAAGAAACCCTGTAAGGCAGAAAATCATAGGCTCCACTCAGACTCAGGTTATGGTCCTGTGAAAGTGCCGTGCGGAAAATTTCTTCCTGCCAGTTTGTATTTTCGGTTCCCAGAAGATCAAGGGTTTCAACACCATAGAGATCCCTTTTTTCGTATGCGATTTGTCTTATTTCATCACCGGAATAGACATCCAGAAATTCCGTGGGAGTGGAAACAGATAGTTTTCCGTCATAAGAAACACTCAAACGATTTCCTTTTTGGCCCTTCTTGGTAGTAATAATAATAACCCCGTTAGATGCCCTGGAGCCATAAATGGCAGTTGCAGAAGCATCTTTAAGGATGGTCATATTTTCAATGTCATTTGGATTGATAAAAGAAAGGAAATTTGAACTTCCATTTACATTATTATTGGAAATGGGAACTCCGTCAATAATAATTAAGGGTTCATTGGTCGCGTTTAATGAGGAACCTCCTCTGATCCGGATGGATGAACCGCTTCCGGGAGCTCCGTCAGACATGGTCATAACCACCCCTGCGCTCTTCCCGACCAGCAAATCCTGAACGGTAGAAATGGAACCTTTATTAAAATCATCAGCGCTAACGGTTGATACCGCTCCGGTGGCGTCTTCTTTTTTCACTGTACCATAGCCGATAACTACGAGTTCCTCCATCCCTACTGTGGAGGGATTTAAAGCTATGTCCAGGGTAGCCTGTCCCTCGAAAACGATCTCTCTTGGTTCATATCCGATAAAGCTAAAAACAAGTGTATTTCCGCTTTCTGCATTAATTTGAAAATTTCCCAGGTAATCGGTGGCAGTTCCTGAGGAAGTGCCTTTTATCACAACGGTAGCTCCGGGAAGGGGACTTCCGTCAATTGCATCTTTTACTGTTCCTGCAAGAGGCGTTTTTTGCGAATAAGCATGAAGTGCAAAAAACATACTAAAGAGCAGTAAAAAAACTTTTCTAAGTTTAAGTTTTTGTTTCATAAAATCCAGTTTTAGCAAGTTTTAAAAAATTTCTTTTTCAATTTGTGTTTAGTCAGATCTCCGGCTTTCCCGATATTGTCAGAGAACTAAAAGCTTTGCAAATTATAGATTTAATAAATCTTAAATAACATTATCTTAATATTAAGAACCTTATTTAACCGCAATCGTTTCCGCAATCGTTTGAAATTAACATTTAATTGATATGTTTTAAAACAATTGTGGATTAAGGGCTGCGGCATTTTTATCCCGGATTGTTACAAATTGATTCTAAATAATATGTTCTTAATCCGGGTTAAAATGATCCTGTTTTAAATATTATGGGGTTTTTACTACATTTACAGGACATGAACCTAAGATGAAAGCGCACAATATTACCATAAAAGATATTGCCCGGGAATTGGGAGTCTCCCCGTCCACGGTATCCAGAGCGCTAAAGGATCATCCTGATATTAGTTCTGAAACCAAAAGACAGGTCCGTGAACTGGTAGAAAAACTGAGGTACAAACCCAATCCGGTTGCTTTGAGCCTGAGAAGCAGAAAAACAAATATTATAGGAGTAATCGTTCCGGAAATGGTTCATCATTTTTTTTCCTCCGTAATTTCAGGAATTGAAGAAACTGCAATGGATGCAGGTTATAATGTGATGATCTTCCAGTCAAACGAATCCTATGAAAGAGAGGTTCTGAACGTACAAACACTTATGAGCTCGAGAGTGGATGGTGCTTTGGTGTCCATTTCAAAAGAATCAAATAAATTCGGACATTTCAGGGAATTTATGGACAATGGCACTCCCCTTGTTTTCTTTGACAGGGCTCCTGAAGAACCGGAAACAGATAAGGTAATTGTTGACGATTTTGAAGGAGCCATGGTAGCAACGGAATATCTGATCAAACGTGGCTGTAAAAGAATTGCTCATTTTGCTGCACCTCAACATTTACAAATAGGATATAAAAGACAAAGAGGCTATATCTCGGCCCTTGAAAAGAATGGTTTTCCGGTTAATGATCAGATAGTTGTAAAGTGCGACACACATGATGAAGCCCTTGTAATAACTCCTGAAATAATGAAAGCACCTGATCCTCCTGATGCCATTTTTTGTGTTAATGATATGACCGCAACAGGAGTTTTAAGGGCTTTGAAAGATTTAGGCCTGAAGGTTCCGGAAGATGTTTCTGTTATCGGATTCACTGACGGACTTGTCTCAACTGTTACGGATCCTCCCTTAACAACAGTGAGTCAGCACGGTTTTGAAATAGGAAAAATCGCAGCAGAAATATTACTGAAACGAATAAAAGATGATACCAGCGTAACAGAATATATTACTGAGGTTATTAAAACTGAACTGGTAATCCGGGAGAGTACCAGGTGATTTTTTTAAGGTACAGACAAGGGATGACTTATCTTTTCCTTAAAAAAAATACACCTCTCCGCAAACGTTTGAAATGCCCTTTGCATTGATTTAAAGGTTTTTCCCGAAAAAATAAAGTTTGTAATATTTGGTGTCATATCAAATAATTTCATAGATTTGACCCTGAACAATATCTTTCCCGATATTAAAATTTCAGATCTCCTTATGATGTTCCGTAAGATTGGGACCATGATTTTTCATGGTTAAAATTTACGATTTATGTACATTGGGTCTGATTTTTCAGAATCCCACCAAACATCATTAAAAATGAAAAAGCCAAAACTATCCTTCTGGCAGATCTGGAATATGAGCTTTGGATTTTTAGGAATCCAATTCGGCTTTGCTTTACAAAACGGAAATGTCAGTCGCATTTTTCAAACCCTTGGAGCCGAAATTGAGCAAATTCCCATCCTATGGATTGCTGCTCCCGTTACAGGATTAATCATTCAACCCATTATCGGACATCTGAGTGATAAAACATGGGGGAAACTGGGCAGAAGAAGACCTTATTTTCTGATTGGGGCTATTTTTGCCTCCATCGCCCTGGTATTTATGCCAAACTCACCAAGCCTTTGGATTGCGGTGGGGATGCTCTGGATAATGGATGCCTCTATCAACATTTCCATGGAACCCTTCAGAGCCTTTGTCGGGGATATGCTTCCAGATGAACAAAGAACCCTGGGGTTTACCATGCAAAGTTTTTTTATTGGTATTGGTGCATTTATTGCCTCATGGATGCCATATATCCTGGCCAACTGGTTAAATCTGTCGAATACCCCTGAAAATCCGGGTGAACTTCCCGAAACTGTAAAGTACTCTTTTTATTTCGGGGGATTAGTGTTTTTCCTGGCTGTATTATGGACCGTTTTACGTACCAAAGAATATTCCCCTGAAGAACTGGCTTCTTTTGAAAATAACAAGGGAGAAGAAAATATTGATTCAGATGATAATACAATGCCTCTCACAATTTACCTGAGAAGAGGAATCCTCTGGACTTTGATTGGTTTAATAAGTTTGGTTCCCCTGATCAGATGGGAACTTGAAAAAGAATTATTTATTCTTGCAGGTGGTATTGGCCTGTTTGGAGTGCTTCAGCTCATTACGGCCGCATTTGTATCATTAAAAAGAAAGAACAATGGCCTGGTAAGTATCATTTCAGATTTATATCAAATGCCTGCCACCATGAAACAACTGGCTTTCGTTCAGTTTTTCTCCTGGTTTGCATTATTTTCATTGTGGATTTATACCACGGCAGCGGTTACCAGCAGTATTTACGGGACTACCGATCCGGATTCGGCTATTTATAATGAAGGGGCCAATCTTGTAAGCGGAATGTTTGGCTGGTATAATCTTTTTGCTGCGGGTTTCGGACTTTTCATCCTGCCCTATATTGCAAAATATACCAATCGAAAGATCACCCATATGATTGCTTTGTTCGCCGGGGCAATAGGCTTTGCTTCCATATATTTTATTACCGTTCCTCAACATCTCATTTATTCCATGATCGGAATCGGAATGGCATGGGCTAGCATCCTCGCCATGCCATATGCTATCCTAACCGGATCCTTACCTCAGAATAAAATGGGCGTTTTCATGGGAATCTTTAACTTTTTCATTGTAATACCACAAATCCTTGCGGCCACAATATTAGGATTTATGGTGAAAAAATTATTCGATGGTGAAAGTATTTATGCTCTTCTCACAGGCGCAGGATCATTAGTTTTGGCCGGAATTCTGGTTCTTTTTGTGAATGATGTCACCGCCAGAAATAAAATCAACAATTAGTTTCAAATTGCATGATTTCATTTAGAAAATTCAAATTATGAATAACAGATATTATAAAACAGATAATTGGAAAGTCATAGAAAAGGGATTTGACCCTTCCATGCAGGAAGCCTCTGAAAGCTTGTTCAGCCTGGGGAATGGAGTAATGGGGCAAAGAGCAAATTTCGAAGAAAAATATAGCGGCGATACCTTCCAGGGAACCTATATTGCCGGTATCTACTACCCGGATAAAACCCGTGTAGGTTGGTGGAAAAATGGCTATCCGGAGTATTTTGCCAAAGTGCTGAATGCCCCCAGTTGGATAGGCATCAATGTGAAAATAAATAATACTGATTTAGAC
>CBDUPM010000081.1:0-8931 GCA_965369105.1 uncultured Bacteroidales bacterium
CATAATTTTTTAAATCTTCCAGGCGGTTAACCTCTCCAATATGCGATAGTTCATTATTAAAACTTCTGTATTTTAAGGGAATAAAGGCGTTGAATCCACCGGTTTCGTCCTGTAAGGTTCTCAGGCGGTTTAAATGGTCAATTCTATGTTCATAGCTTTCTAAATGTCCATAAAGCATGGTGCAATTTGTAGGAATATTTAAAAGATGCGCCTGCCTGTGGACATCCAGCCATTTCTCTGAACTGGTTTTATCCGGGCATATTTTCTTTCTCAGATTTTCATCAAATATTTCTGCACCCCCGCCGGGTAAAGATTCCAGCCCGGCATCCATCAGCATCCTGAGTGCCTCCCTGATTCCCAGTCCTGCCTTTTTTGCCATATGTTCTATTTCAGCGGCTGTAAATGCTTTTATATGAACTCCCGGCAATTCTTTTTTTACGGTGGAAATCAGTTTTGCATAATATTCAACATTTCTGTTGGGATGAACCCCTCCCACGATATGTATCTCGGTTATATCAAGGTTTCGGAATGAAATTAATTTTTCTTTTATTTCTTCAATACCCGATTCCCACGATCCTTCTTCATTGATTTTCCTGGAATAGGAGCAAAACATACAATTGTGGATACAAATATTGGTGGGCTCAAGATGAATATTCCGGTTGAAATAGGCATTCTGTCCGTTATATTTTTCCCTGACGTAGTTCGCCAGTATTCCCAGAACTGAAAGTTCAAAATCCGTATATAGTTTCAGGCCTTCTTTTGAATCAATCCTTTTTTCCTGTAAAATTTTATCAACTATCCGTCTTTGATCCGGAGGTAACCCGGAAAGAATTCGCTCTTCCATTTCCTCATTCTTTTGTGACCAGTCCTGTTTTGGTTATAACTGTGGCTTCCTGGTAAACTTCGTAGTCGGTATTTATCTGCCACAGATCATGATTGCTACCGGTAATAATATTCTCAGCTGCTAAAATCCCCATTAAAATACTGTGATCCTGATTATTATATTTATAAGCCCCATATCTTCCGATTGCAAACAGATTTTCAATAGTTTGCAGGTATTCCTCCACAGGTTTCAGGTCCTCCCTGTAATTGGTATAATAAACCGGGTAGCAACGGGGAATTCTTACTACATGCCCATCCAGTATTTCCCCATCCTGAAGCAAGCTTGTTTGCGAAAACTCTTTTTTCCCCAGGTTCACAAATTCTTCGTCTGATAGTTTCCAGGTATCATCTTCGAAGTTGCACCAATATTCCATACATATGATGCTATGATTATCCTTACCATAAAGTTCCGGAACCCAATTTCTGAAGTTAGTGATCCGGCCTGTTTCCAGCTCAGCGGAATGGATATACAGCCATTGATCCCTGAAAAGGTCTGTTTTATTTATTTTAAGGTAAACCAGTATGGTATTTCTGAACTTTAGTTTATTTGCAGAATCTTTAATGTTATAGGGAGTTTCGGGTAACCTTGTGACCAATAATGATATGGGCATGGAGGAAATAACTTTATCGTATGTAATTTCTTCACCACTATTCAGTATCAGTCCGGTGATTTTTCTACCGGAGGTCACCACCTTCTCAACACCTCTGGATAAATGTACTCTCCCTCCGTTTTTAATGATCGATTCCATCATGGAAGTATAGATAAAACCGGTTCCTTTCAATGGGTAAGCAAACTGATCGACAAGGGTTTTATGTTTATTGCTTTTTCCCTGGATAAGGGCATTTTTAATAGCTTCAAACAGAGATAATTTCTTGATTCTCTGAGCAGCAAAATCAGAATCCAGTTCCGTGCATTTAATTCCCCATAATTTCTCACTGTAGGTTTTAAAAAAAATGCGATATAACCTTTTTCCAAATCGACGGGTAACCCATGATTCAAAGGATCCATCATCTTTTACAGGGAAAATTTTCTGCCAGAAATAACTTATTACACACAGGGTAGCCTGAAAAAAGCCCAGATTATTTAATGCATTAAATGCTTTTATCGGGTAATCGAAAAATTTGTTCTGATAGAAAATTCTGGTTTGCCGGTGCACGATATCATAATTCTTGCCGGCAACCTCCAGCCAGAGTTCATTGATCTTTTTGTCGTTGCTAAAGAACCGGTGTGGTCCAAGATCCACCGTTTGACCCCAAAGTGATATGGATTTTGACATTCCACCCACTGAATCAGATATTTCATAAAGATCCAGCTGGCTGATCTTACCAGTCGAAATTTCTTTTGACAATAAATATGCAGCTGTCATTCCTGCGGGGCCAGCTCCAATTACAGCAATTTTCATGTAATCATTTTAGTTTGGCAAATGTAAAAATATTATTTGACCTACAAGGAATTTGCATATTCAATATATCTCCGGGCATTTTCATGGTCGCCTCTTCGTTCTAAAATGTTTGCAACTCCGTAATATGACTGTTTGAAACGACCATTTAATCTTATGGCTTCCTGGAAATAATTCATTGCCATATTATCGTCTCCCTTCATCATATAAGCCATTCCCAAATTATGATAACCGGATGCATATTTGTAATTGATCCCGACAGCCTTCTTGAATAAGGCAATGGCACGGTCAATATATGCCGGATTTTTTAATGATTCAGCTTCACTCAGATAACTATAGCCCAATGCATCTATGGCTTTGTCATAATTGGGGTAGATTTCAAGTAATAAATTCAAATAGGTTCTTGCCTTTTCATATTCCTGTATGGCAGTATATCCTCTCCCCAGGCTTAAAAATGCAATCTCATTATGAGGATCATATTTTACCGCGCTTTCCAGTTTTTCAAGCCCGTATTCCACCTTGGCTGAATTTCTTTCCCTGAATCCTTCCTGAAAGTATTTGATTCCTTCGTAATCATCTTTATTCTTTCGCTCAACTATGGCGCAAACAGTCACATCATCTACCTTAATCTCATGTATGGTATTTTTTGGAGGCCATATTCCCTTTTTCAGATGAAAAGGATCAATATAGTTGCAAAAGAAAATAGCATAATCCCAATCATAACTTCCCCTGTCATAATACCGGGTATACGGATAATTGATCCAATCCAGATTATCCCGGTAGTAATACCTCATTATATGTGCAGATGCATTGGAAATGATATTTAGTTTTTTGGTTGAATCGGCCGGTTTCAGATTTTCTATGATATATTCCGTACCTGGTTTCAGACTATGTAAATAATAATCTGTTTCATATTTTTTATAGGCTTTATTCACTCCACCTGTTAACTGATTAAAATATATATAATGAAGCGGGTAATTATTGATGATATGAATGGCAGGTTTTACCAATCCCAGTAAAATAAGGATAGTGAAAGCGATTCGGAAACTTGTTTTATTGAACGAATTCCTGATCCAGTTCAGGCCAATTGCAGCTAGGGCAACAAAGGCCGGGTAAACAAATAGCAAATGACGCCAGCCTCCGTATACATTGGATTCTTTGATAATGATATAAGTAACAGGGAAAATTACGGCAAAGTATAACATGAAAATCCAAAAACCCAGGTATCTTTTATTTTTCCTGAAAAAGATAAAAAGGGGAATTATAAATGAGACCAGGATAAGAATCGGGATGCTGATGATCATATTTTTGGGAATGTAATACCATGGCAGGGCATCTGACCAAATAATTTGCCCTTCAAACAAAACCCGGAGTGCTACGGTAATATTCGACATCATTTCAAGGGCATTGAAAGGATTTTTTACCGGGGCCTGTAATGCATAGGGCCAGGGTAACAAACTGATAAAATAGCCGGCTAATGATATAATTATGATGTAAATGGATCCTTTTCCGGCGAATACAAAAAAGCCTTTGGTAAAGATTTTCCAGGGCCATTTGGTCAATAGGAGGTACAATCCTGAAAACATTACAAAATAGGGAATCAGTACCATCCCCCCAATCCGAATGGAGGTGGTAAATGCTATTCCGAAAAAGATCCAAAAAGAGTGTTTTAAAGAAAATGCAGGCAGCTTACGAAGAAACCTGAAAATATGGAACAGGGTAAATATATAGCCAAATGCAAAAGGAATATCAAGCGGATTATTCATTGCATGCCCGAGAAACCTCGGTGAAATAAACAGGAATAATAAGGTCAGGATTCCGGCAAAGTTTCCTGCAAGGAACCTTACAAAAAGTGAGGTTGTGATTATTGCCAGGGCACCGATAAATCCATTTAATACATGCCTGAGTTCATATACTTTTTCTATATTGAATTTCTCCGCAATAACAAAAGCAAGCAGGTCGAAGGATTGACTGTAATAATGAAGTTTATACCTTTCATCCAGTAAAGCAGTTGAATCTTCACCCCCGGTTTGAAAGTAATTATAGACTTTTTCAGCATGGAGGTGGTGTTTTTCCTCATCACCTGAAATCCCTGCATGGAAACTCAGGATGGGGATCAGGATTAATAAAACTATCGAAAGAGTGGTAAAAACCAGTCTTTGTGAAGCAGGATTATTACCGAACTTCTGATCTTTTTGAAATAAAACTCCAAAATTCCATTCAAACCACCTGTTTATCGGCTGGGTGTTGAAATGAAGTTTTTTGTAAAAGCTGTCAGGCCTTTTAAAAGGTATTGTCTGATTTAGTATGCTTCTGCCCGGATTTTCACAGCTTCTTTCAGCATGCCAAAGGAAATCATTTTCAAAATTTTCATTTCTTTTTCCCTGAATACCGGAAAGCGTTTGATAGAATTCTTCACCTAGGATGTAACAACCTGTCCCAAAAGGAGGCTGATCTTTGAAAACTATATTCGAAAAACCATTCGAATCAGGAAGCATTAAATCATCCGGCTTCAGGAAATCATTAAAGTTTATAGCGGAAGTAAGCCTGTCAAGTGGCATAACAATATAAGCCTGTGCTTTATCCGGAAATTCAGGCAGCATTTTATTGCCGGGGTTTAAAAAAGTAATATCACCGGAATCCGTTTCCGGGTTTTCCGTTTTTGTTCTGTGAAGAATGAAAAATTTAAGATATTTCTTCTGGTCTTTGTTTATCCGGGATATGGACTGTTGCAGGTTATCAAGCTTTTCCTTATCATAATCATAAAAGAGAAAATTAATGGAAATGATTTTCTCCGTTGGAACCACTTGTTTTTGCTTTCCGGTTTTGAACTTACTCATGAGTTCTGAATTTGATTCTAAAAGACCTTAAAGATAAAAAATCCCTGATGATTTGACAGGTCCGGGGAATGGATTTTCAAATAAAAAAAGAGGGTGACGCATTAGCGAAACCCTCTTTGAAATATCGGGAATAGTATGTATTATCTCTTATGAACTGCTTCGTCAGAAACAGATAATTTTTTCCGCCCTTTGGCTCTTCTGGAGGCAAGAACTTTCCGACCATTGGCCGTTGACATTCTTTCTCTGAAACCGTGTTTGTTTTTTCTTTTTCTGTTTGAAGGTTGAAATGTTCTTTTCATCGCTTAAAATTTATACTTTATTCTATCTGAAAACAGGACTGCAAAAATAATTCTTTTTCCTTTAAATGCAAATGTTTTAATTAGATTTTTTATTCTGCGGATAATGGGGTAAATAAATCAGGTTTTTTGTGATAAAAAACTCTTCTTCAAAGTAAGTATTCAAATCTACGATTTTCATCCTGGAAGAAAAGGCCTTAATTTCTTCCCGGAAATCTCCACCCTTCAGATAAATAATCCCGTTTTTAAGCCCCCTTTGATTCGTTCCGGAAATCTTAGTTCTTACCAGATTATAAAAAGCAGGAAAATTAGTAACCGCCCTGCTAACAATGAAATGAAATTTACCCTCCACTTTTTCTGCACGTTGATTCAGGGCAATTACATTTGGCAATTCACATTTTTGAGCAATATCTTTTACAACAAGAATTTTTTTTGCAATGGAATCCACAAGGGTATAATCAGCCTCAGGATTAACAATTGCCAGGGGTATACCCGGAAAACCGCCCCCGGTTCCAACATCCATTATTTTTGAACCCCGGGGGAATTTATAAAATTTAAATATGGCTAATGAATGCAATATGTGTTTTTCGAAAAGAAAGTCGACATCTTTCCTGGAAATTACATTAATCTTTTGATTCCACTCAGGATAAAGGACGCCTAAAAGTTCTATTTTGGCATATTGTTCAGCGTTCAATTCCGGGAAATATTTCCGGATCAGGTCCATGGCTAAATTTTTTCAGAGGTATTCTTAAGGATATTAAAAAGAAGTTCGCGTGCCCTGAAAAGCTGTGCTTTTACGGTTCCAATCGGAAGATTTAATTCCTTGCTTATTTCCTCATAGGAATACTCTTTGAAATATCTCAACTCAACCAGGTTCCGGTAACGGGGTTTAAGTTTGGAAACAACTTCCCTCATCAGCTTAATTTTTTGCTGCCCAATCATGTTTTCTTCCGGATCAGGTGTTTCCGACTGAATGGTGGCAGAGGGAGTCAGATTCTCTTCTGAATCGATGCTTTGATCAAGTGAAACGGTATTCCCCCTTTTTTTCCTAATGAAATCAATACAATTATTGGTTGCGATTTTGAACAACCAGGTACTGAATGCATAGTTGGGGGTGTATTGATGCAAATTTTTAAAGGCCTTACCGAAAGCTTCGATAGTCAGATCTTCAGCATCGCTTGTGTTATTGACCATTTTCAGAAGCATAAAATATATGGCATCCCGGTATCTCCCCATCAGATCGGCATAGGCTTTTTGATCTCCTTCCCTGGCAAGTTCAACAAGTTTTAAATCGATCTGAGCCTTATCTGATAGATTAGGATTTAATTCCATCTGCTTCTTTTTCGTTCAATAAAGTTTAATATATGCAAAAAGCCATATAACCATGGGGTTAATGGTTCCAGCAATATTGCCCATAAAAATAGGAATTTTTCGTTTAACCGATCAAAAGCTAATTTCAAAATTATCCCTTTTATTAACAAAATGCCCGAAAAGGCCATTATGACAGGGTAAATTAAAGGAGTAAAAAGTAATAAAAGAATGAAACTGACAAAAAGGAGCATCCTGCTTAGGTATTCCAATCCAAGCCACCCTTTTGTTGAAGTTTGGTAATAGCGGGATGTGGTAAGATGTCTTTTCTTTTGTTTTAACCAGCGCCGGAAGCTGATCTCAGGTTCAGAATAGGTAAAACTACCCGGATGGGTTTCGATGGCTGTGTTTCCCCGGTTGGAAATTTCATTTACAAATAGGTCATCGTCGCCCGATTCAAGTTTCAGGTGGGAGGCAAAGCCCTTATTCTTAAAAAAAAGTTCTTTTTTATAGGATAGATTTCTTCCCACACCCATATATGCCCTGGAAAAGCGGGCCAGCGAAATATATTGAATGGCAATAAAGGCCGCTTCAAAACGAATCAATACATTCAGCATACCTTTTCTGTGTTTATATAAACCTATTCCAAGGACCATTTCTGTTTTTTCCGTGTAATTTCTCATCATATACCGGATCCAATCAGGTCCTGCGGGTTCACAGTCGGCATCACTTAACAGGAGGATATCATATTTTGCGGATTTTATTCCCAGTGTCAGGGCAAGCTTTTTACCCCGGACAAGAATTGGCTCCCCCTGGATATTTGAAATCTTCAGGTGGGAATATTTTCGTGAAAACTGATCCAGGATTTCTTTGGTATTATCATCAGAACGGTCATTTACCACCACTACTTCAAATTCCGGATAATTCTGATCCAGGAAAAAAGGCAGTTTTTTCTGAAGGTTATCTCCTTCATTCTGCGCACATATGACAACGGAGACAGCTGGATATTTTTTTATTCTCCTGTTTAAATCATCACTTTTTCTTAAAGCTTTTGAAAATAAAAACAAATAGTAAAACAGCTGAATTATGGCTGTTATTGCAAAAATCAGGAGGCTTATTAAAACCCAAATAGCCTGGCTTGAAATGAAATCTTTCACATTTTTTTTCTTGCCCCAATGTTAGAAAAGAATTTGGGAGTATGCAACACTTAGTTCCAACAAAATCAGAACAAAATACTTTTTAGGTTTTGGGATAAAAAAAACCTGAAATTCCCGGGTCAATAATTATCTTTGCAGCACAATTTACACTATGTTTTTCAAGCTTTTCACAAAAGATCCTAAATCCAAAGCGCGGGCAGGTTTGATTACTACCGCACACGGAGAAATACAAACCCCCATTTTTATGCCGGTTGGAACCGCTGCGACGGTAAAGGGTGTACATCAACGGGAACTCAAAAATGATATTAAAGCTCCGGTAATACTGGGAAATACCTACCATTTATATTTACGACCCGGAAATAATATTCTGAAGGCTGCCGGCGGACTTCATAAATTTATTAACTGGGAGGGGGCCATTTTAACAGACAGTGGGGGTTACCAGGTTTTTTCATTGTCAGAAATCCGCAAAATAAAAGAAGAAGGGGCCATTTTTCAGTCACATATTGATGGCTCCAAACATATATTCACGCCTGAAAACAATGTGGATACCCAGAGAATTATCGGGGCTGATATCATCATGGCACTCGATGAATGCACTCCTTATCCATGCGAATATGACTATGCCCTGAATTCCATGAATCTTACCCACAGATGGCTGGAAAGAGGAATAAAACGATTCAGGGAAACGGATCCATTATACTCCTATAAGCAGGCATATTTCCCAATTGTACAGGGAAGTGTTTATAAAGATCTGAGGATTGCTTCAGCTGAGAAAATCGCTTCTATGGATATGGACGGAAATGCGATCGGGGGATTATCGGTTGGTGAGCCGGCAGAAGATATGTATGAAATGACTGATATAGTGACCCATATCCTTCCGGAAAACAAACCCCGATACCTGATGGGAGTGGGAACACCGGTTAATATTTTGGAATCTATCGCTTTGGGAGTAGATATGTTCGACTGTGTTATGCCTACCCGTAACGGTAGAAATGGAATGCTGTTTACTTCCGAGGGAATTATAAATATCAAAAATCAAAAATGGAAA
>CBDUPM010000082.1:0-8926 GCA_965369105.1 uncultured Bacteroidales bacterium
ATTATTCACACGGGGAAGATTTCCCACACATCCGGCAATGGCCACATAGCATTCGCTTTCAATGGCTCTGGCCTGGGCGCATCTTCTCACCCGGTAGTAGCCGTTTTGTGTATCGGTGAGGAAGGGAACAAATATCATCTGTACTCCCTCTTTGGCATACAATCGCGCCAGTTCAGGAAACTCAACATCATAGCAAATCAGTATACCAATCTTTCCACAATCGGTGTCAAAAGTATTGAAATCGTAACCCCCCGACATTCCCCAGGCGGTTACTTCTGAAGGGGTAACATGAATTTTTGCATACTTTTCAAAGGTTCCGTCGCGACGGCATAAATAGGATACATTGTAAAGCTTGTCATTTTCAACCACGGGCATACTTCCCGTAATAATATTCACATTATATGAAACGGCAAACTCAGTAAACTTAATTCTCAGCGGTTCTGCAAACTTTGCCAGTTCCCTGATGGCTTTGGCTTCCCCCAGATGATTGAATTCTGCCATCAGCGGGGCGTTGAAAAATTCAGGAAAAAGAATAAAATCCGACTTATAATCGCTTACCGCATCAATAAAGTATTCCATCTGCTCCACCACTGCATCAAAGGATTTGAACAGCCTCATCTGCCATTGGACAATTCCAAGTCTCACAACTGTTTTCGGCACATTGATCAGTTTTTCTTCCTTATTATAAAAAATATTGTTCCATTCCAGAAGCGTTGCATAGTCTTCTGATTCCGTATCACCGGGGAGATAATTTTTCAGTATTTTTTTTGCATGAAAATCGTTTGACAGCTGAAAAGAAAGAGTAGGGTCATGGATCACCTTCATCCTGACCTTCTCAATATACTGCCTTGGATTCAGCTTATCAGAATACTTGTTGTAATTGGGAATCCTCCCCCCTGCCATGATTCCTTTCAGATTAAGGTTTTCGCATAATTCCTTTCGCGCATCATAAAGTCGGCGGGCAAGTCTCAATCCCCTGAATTTAGGATGTACAAAAACCTCAATTCCATATAAAATGTCTCCTTCCGGATCATGGGTATTAAATGTGTATTCACCGGTAATCTGGGCATAGGTATGATTATCCCCGAATTTCTTATAATCAACTCTCAGCGACAATGCACTGGCTACAACCTCCTCATTCACCAGTACGCAAAGTTGTCCTTCCGGAAACTTCTCCAGTAAACTTTTTATGGCATCTTCCTTCCAGTATGTGCCACCCATGCCGGAATATGCTTCCTTCATAGCTGTTTTCAATCCTAAATAATCTTCAAATCTGAGGTTACGGAGTTTAATTTTTGAGTTTTCCATCTGGAATTCCTAAAGTATTTCATTAAAAAAAAGAAAATCAGTGTAATTAATTTAAGGAGCAAATCTATGGAAAAAATTCATTGGAATATTAGAAGCGAAAAAATTATTTAATCATTTTTTCCGAATCTATGAAATGCTCTAAGAACATAGGAACGATCTTGGAGCTCAATCCGTTAGGTGAGTTTGACAAATATATAATTCCCAATTCTTCCTCGCGGCACAGGGCAATCTCGGCCTGGTATCCCTGAACATATCCCCCATGATAGGCAATTTGTCTGCCTTCATAACCAATAATCCGCCAGCCCAAACCATAATGCTTGGATTCAACTCCATCCCATCTCCTTAAATAATTCCAGCGCAAGGGAGAGACAACCTGGGGGGACAACACCTCTCCTGTGACCCGGTTTATATAATCAGCGCTGTCATTACCTGAAAGCACCAGCAGAAAGCGGGCCATGTCGGAAATACTGGCATTTATACCTGCAGCAGGATTGGTATTATAATAACGGTCGTTGAGGGGAAGAGTTTTGTAATTACCACCCGGACCCCGGTGTGGGAATGCTTTGTTTGGATTTCCTTCAAAATTCTGAAAACCCGCAGATGCCTGGTTCATTCCAATGGGACCAAATAGTTTTTCTTTCAGCAGATCATCAAATTCCTTGCCTGTTTTCGCCCTGGAAATGGTATCATACAGACTGAAGACAACATTCTGGTAACCATAAAGAATACCCGGCTCTGCGCTTATATTCACCCGGAATAAACTATCCATTATTTCCTCATAAGGAACCTGAGCTTCCACCAGGTTATCATAGGCGTGAGGCACGAGGCCTGAAGTATGACTCAAAATATGCCTGATCGTTAAATCATGGGTATTAACGGAATCCTTTAATTTAAATCCAGGCAGATAGTCAATCACCCTGTCATCCAAACCTATTATTTTTTCTTCCGACAAAATTCCTGCCAGCACCCCGTTTATGGTTTTAGAAACCGATGCAAGTCGGAAAATGGTATTTTCATCTATACTGTCCCTGCTCCCATTTTTCTTTACCCCAAAACATCTGAGGTAAGCAATTTTACCTTTATGACTGACAGCTACTGCAGATCCGACCGTTTTAAAACTATCGACTTTATGGCTCAGAATACTGTCAAACTCAAAAACAAGACTGTCAAATTTTGTGTATACTTTTTTCTCAGGAATTTCCACATATTCTATTTCGCTGGAAGCACTGGTTTTTGACTGGTAAAAATAAACCATCATTAACAAGACAATAATAATCGCAGGAAGAATATATTTTGATCTGAGCATGTATTTTATTGATCTTATGCAGGCTCCTTAATTGATCTGCTGAAAATGAAGATAATCTTAATTTTCTGCAAACATAATAAATAGAATTCTGGGAAAATGCTATTAAGAAGTTAAATTTTCAACAAAAGAATTTTGAGCAGGCAAAAGGTCAGGGTACCACAGAATCGCGGGGTCTCGTGGTTCCGCGATCCTGTGGTCTCGTTGCATCCAATCTCTTTCTCCTATTCCTGATAATACACAATATCTCTTTCAGTAATGATCCTTTTTCCATCAGATGATTTAGCCTCCCCACGTATCCAATTGCCATGATCATCATATTTGTATTCATATTCTGAAATACTTTTTTCTCTTTTTTTATTGATCAGGACCTGCTTTTGCAATACACCTTGCTCATTATAGGTAAATAGCTGTTCAAAGTTAAGGCTGTCTTCTTTATTGAAAAATTTATACCCACTCCGTCGACCCTCTGGGTTTATTGAAAATAAAAATTTACCCGTTTGATCGCCTTGGGCATTAAACATGACCCATTCTTTATGATTTCCATTATCATCATAGAAGATTTTTGCAAACCAGCTAAGACTGTCCTGTGGTAATTGAAACATTTCATAATTACTAATTCTTCCTCATCGTAGCTTACTCTGAATATATGTCTAAGGGTGTCCAAATGAGTGTAATTACCGGATATTATATTTTTATCCTTTAAGGTAATTTCGTCCATGGAAGTAGTTTTATCATTTTCATCCAGATACTCAAGTTTCGTCATCATCCCGTCTTCATTATAACTTAGTCTGAAATCCCTTGTCCAGCTGAGGCTATCTCTCGACTCTTTATTCAATCGTTCATCCTTTATCACATTGCCGTCCTTCTCGACTGCCAGGTAATTTCGTTCCGTCAATTGCTTAATTTTCCCATTTAAGGTTTCAGGATATAATGCATAGGGGGTGAAAAATCCAACATCAACTGTGTGAATTTCAGGTTCCGGCTGTTGACAGCCCACTGCTATAAAAGCCAGCATTAGCAAAAATGTTACCAGGTTTTTCATGGGTTTTCAGGTTTTGGTTTAATAGAGCAAATTACAAATTCAACAGAAAGCAGTCAAGGAAATCAATCTTTAAATTCAGCTTATTTATATGTTAATCAGGCATTAGAGTCAAATACCAGGAGGGGAAAGCGATTAGATCCTTAAGCCGGGACCTGAGTGAGAAAAAAAAATCTCTGAACTTTTTTAATGCTTGCGGGGTTTTAGGAACCTGAAACCTATCCTCCCTCCCGGTTTCTTTAAATTCCTGATTCCATATAATACTGATTTTCTGTTATTTAAAACCCTTACTGGTTTAATCATTTATCTGACTGTTGGATTTTACTACAGCTGTTGTATTTTACTACAGCTATTGTATTATGCTGTTTTTTAGACTGTTATACAGTTTTGATATTTCTGACTGTTGTATTTTTCAACACTTTCAAAGAAACCGGGACAGGTTAAAAAAATCTTATGTATTTGTTTTACTGCGACTTAGGTAGGTATTTTTCCCTTTGGCATCATGTTTGGAAAGGCTGGAATAAATACATAGTTCAAAAATATTCACCAATACATAAACCCATGAAAAAAATATTTAAGTTAATCGGCCCTGTTATGCTCTTAACGATACTTTCAGTGCACGGGCAACCAGCAGATAAGCTTGGTCTTTGGTGCAGTCCGGATATTGCCGAACTGACCAGTGCATTGACAGATCAATACAATAGCATAAATCCGGAGATTGAAATTAAAATTCTTCCTTTAATGGAAGCCGGACCGGAATCTATCTCTCCCATATCTGAGGGAATTGGCATGGCAACCAAGGGATTCATTGATGCTTCACCCAACCGGGATAGCTGGAAACTGGCTATAGCCCGGGATATTATGGTAGCCATTGTGAATCCTGAAAATCCTTATTGGAATGCCATTCAGGAAAAAGGTATATCTCCTTTAGCACTTTGCGATCTGCTAAACCAAAAAAATTTAAATAGCTGGGGTGATTTGCTTGGAACTGACAGTAAGATAAAAGTCAGGCTTTGGTCATCGGATGAACCTTCTGTAAATAATTACTTAAGGGATTTTACGGCTAATGAAACCGGAAATTTTTACGGGATGAATATTCTAACAACTGAGGATTTATTGAGCGAAATAGAAAAAGATCCATATTCGGTTGGTTTTTGCAGATTATCATCGGTAATGGATCCCGAAACTAAAGCGATGAATAAGCATGTCAGGCTTCTTCCATTTGACCAGAATGAAAATAACCGGCTGGATCATTTTGAAGATTTCTATTCCGGATCACCGGACTTTGAACGGGGAGTCTGGATTGGAAAATATCCGAAAAAATTATACAGTTCCATTTATGTTTTAGCGGAAAACCAACCTCAAAAAACAGAAGAGATCTCTTTTATTGAATGGTTACTTTCTGATGGGCAGGAATATATAAGTGCAAATGGGTATACACAATTAGTTGAAAGTGAAGTACCTGGAAAGCTGGTAAGCCTGTATTCGGAGCCTGAAACCCTGCTAACCATGGAAAATGACATTGTGAATACCAATATTCTGCTTCCCGTGTTGATCCTTTGCTTTTCAGTTTTCCTGCTGTTTTATATAGTAATCAATATTTTCAGTGTTTCTGAAAATGAGGATAATACAGGAAATCCGAAGCATAGGCCCCCATTCAGGGAAAATTCCATTCATATTCCCGGGGGGTTGTTTTTTGACAAATCGCATTCATGGACCTATTTGGAAAAGGACGGCTTTGTCAGAACAGGCATAGATGAATTCCTTCAGAATGTTACTGGTTCATTAACAAAAATACATATGAAATCTGCCGGTGAAAAGGTGAAAAAAGGTGAAAAATATGTAACCCTGATTCAGCAGGGGAAACGTCTGGAAATTAAATCACCGGTTACAGGTAAGATTCTTGAGAACAACTCAAAACTGATAAATAATTCCAATTTACTGAATTCAAGTCCATACGAGGAAGGCTGGATTTACAAAATTGAAACCTATGACTGGCTCAAAGAAACAAAAGAGTTTTTAATGGGGGAGAATTATAAGGATTGGCTAAAATCAGAATTTCTTCGATTAAAAGAATTCCTTTCCTCCCTCACAAAAATGGAAAAGATCTACCAGGTTCAGGGAATCATGCAGGATGGTGGTGAGTTAAAGGACGGTTTCCTGCAGGATTTTGGTCCTGAAATATGGGAAGAATTCCAAACCGGATATTTAGATGCTATAAAATAATATTAAAAATAAGCTGGAAATTATGAAAATAGACAGACGTAACTTCTTTAAAACCATCGCTGTTACGGGGGTAACACTGGGAATAGGAAAAAAACTCAATGCCGCTGAGAAAAAAATAAATGACAAAGAGTTTTACGCTATTCTGTACGACTCTACTCTCTGCGGGGGGTGCCAGGGATGTGAATTTGCATGTGCATTTGAGCACGGATTACCTGACCCCGATATGGAAGATGTACCCATTGTTGGAATAAAGCGGAAAACCACTGAAAATCGCAGGACCGTCATAAATGCTTTTGAAACATCCAAAGGAGAGGTCTATGTGAAGAATCAGTGTATGCAATGCAATCAACCTGCCTGCGCCTCTGCATGCCTTACGGAAGCCATGAAGAAAACGGAAACCGGACCTGTGACCTGGGATGAGAAAAAATGCATGGGATGCCGGTACTGCATGGTCTCCTGTCCGTTTGACATGCCAAAATTTGAGTATCACAGCCCCAATCCAAAAATCCAGAAATGCAATATGTGCTTCGAAAAACTGGCTGAAGGGGAATTACCTGCATGCGTTGAAAATTGCCCTGCTGAGGCATTGATGTTTGGTACCAGGAGGGAGATGATTGCTGAAGCCCGCAGAAGAATTAACAGCTTTCCGGATCAGTATTATGATGGGATTTATGGGGAGCACGAGGCCGGAGGAACCGGATATCTTTACCTGTCACCCGTTCCCTTTGAAGAAATTGGATTAAACACAAAACTACAGAAGGAACCCTACCCTCAGCTTACCAAAAGCTTTCTTTATAGTGTCCCATCCATATTTGTTTTATGGCCAGCTATATTACTTGGAATTCATAAAGCAACCAAAAACAAACAAAATCCTGAAAACAATGACTAATACTGACTTTACAATTCAACAGAATAAAAAGGACGGATCAGTCCTTAGATTTCTTCTTTCCGAGTTAAAACCCAAAGGAAAATGGCTAACCCCCTTCAATGTTATTTCCATCCCGGTCATTTTACTGGGACTTGGAATTATCGTAATCCGGTTCGCGAAAGGGATCGGTTCCGTTACCAATCTTACCCAGGAGGTCCCGTGGGGCTTATGGATTGGTTTTGACGTAGTTACGGGAGTTGCCTTTGCTGGTGGGGCCTATGTGATAACCTTTATGGTATATATTCTCAATATAAAAAAATATCATTCAATTGTCCGGGTAACCGTATTAAACGGGTTCCTGGCTTACGTTTTTTATGCCGGAGCATTGCTTCTTGACCTGGGACGACCCTGGAATGTGGTCAATCCGATAATAGGAAACAGTTTTGGCGTCAGTTCGGTCTTGTTCCTGGTAGCCTGGCATTTTCTTCTCTATATGATCGCCCAGCTAATTGAATTTTCACCTGCAATTGCGGAATGGATTGGAAACCAGCGGGCAAGAAAAATTTTATCCGGGATGACACTTGGAGCAGTAATCTTTGGCATTACCCTTTCAACTCTCCACCAATCTGGTTTAGGGGCTCTCTATCTTATGGCAAAAGAAAAAATTCATCCCTTATGGTATTCCGAATTTATCCCGGTCCTCTTTTTTGTTTCCAGTATTTTTGCCGGCCTTTCCATGGTAATTTTTGAAGGCTCCATCAGTCATAAGGTATTTAGTGATCAGATCAGCTCAAAAGATCAAAAAGCTCATAAAGGAATTATCCACAGTCTGGCCAAAATTTGCACCACCACCATGTTTATTTACTTTTTTCTCCAGCTACTGGTATTTGTCCATGGAAAACACTGGGATCTGATAAACACGCCCATGGGATACTGGTATTTATTGGAGGTGATTGGTTTCGTGCTTCTTCCCATGATATTGTTCTTTATTAGCTACAGGAAACAAAACCTGATGCTAGTCAGGATTTCCGCTCTGATCACCATGCTGGGAATCATTCTGAACAGGCTAAATGTTACCATCATAGGGTTCCGATGGGATGCCGCTACACCTTATATTCCATCATGGATGGAAATTGTAGTCACTTTTACAGTCTTATTTATAGAAATCTGGATTTTCCGGTGGGTAATAAACCGGCTGCCTGTCCTCAGGGAATCTCCGGAATGGGCAGGAAAAAAAGGTAATTAACTTTAAATACATAAATAATGGACGGATTTACATATACAAACATTTTTGATACCAAGGGTATTGAATATCTTGTCATCATTGCATTTCTGATACTTATTGTTCCTTTTTGGAGACTTTTAAACAGGCCCCTGAAAGAAAAGAGACCTGCTATGGATATGAAAGAAGTATTATCCTTCAATAAACTGCTAATTCCACAGGGTTTATTATTCCATAAAAATCATACCTGGGCACATTTAGAAAAAACCGGATTTGCCAGGCTTGGAATAGATGATTTATTATTATATCTTACCGGGAATGTGAAAGTTAAATCTTTACCGGTTCCGGGGAAAAGGATCACCATAGGCGATGATCTGGTAGTGATAGAACAAGGCGATAAGCATTTGAAAATTAAATCGCCCGTTTCTGGCAGGGTGGAAGAAATTAATGAATCATTATTCCGGAATTCCGCCAGCCTGAATGATGATCCCTATGGAAAAGCCTGGCTTTGCAAAATCAAACCGGAAAACTGGAAGGAGGTCACGAATTCAGCATTTCTAGCCGAAAATGCAAATGAATGGTTCAGGGAAGAGATGTCAAAAATTAAAGATTTTCTATCTCAAAGCAATCAAATCCCCGGGACGGAAAACAAGTTAGCAATCCTCCAGGAAGGTGGCGAACTAATGGGTAATCCGCTCAAAGAATTGTCTGAAGAGGTTTGGCTTTCTTTTCAGAAGCGATTTCTGGATATTTAAAAGGAAAAAATATTGAATTATTGGTTGAAATAAAGATCAAAATTAGTAATTTAACCCTTGCCTGAATCCAAACTGTTTTATTCTTTCTGTGGGAAGCGCACTTTTATGAAAGTGCTTTCCCTGTTTCATATTATAGTAGTATCAAAAATTTTTCAAAATGTTGAAATACAATTAGATCATGTTCCAAAGAATCTCAGTTTTA
>CBDUPM010000083.1:0-8847 GCA_965369105.1 uncultured Bacteroidales bacterium
TTACCGGATTTTCTTCCAGCAACAGGGAAGTTCCTCTCCCAAGGGAACCTTCAGGAGGAGAAAAATAATTCAGGTTGTTTTGTTTTTTTTCAGAAATTATTTGTTCTAAAAATACATTTTCATTTTCGTTCCCTGTCAGAAATACCGGTACTTCAAGGTTTTGAATAATATCTTCCAATTTAAACTCCGGCTCAAAAAATTCTCCAGGGCTGAATGCTAAGATTGCTGACACTTTTGGATTTCCATCCGCAATTTTCAGGGCAAGACTTGCGGAAGAGGAACTACCAAACAATAATGCGGGTTGCCGGCTTAAATTATAAATATAATCAAGGGCTGCCATCATATCTCTTTTTCCGGTCAGCAAGCGGTCGGAATATCCCTTTTCCTTTGCACGCATTGCGGTCTGATTTTTAACAAAACCAGTTTCATCACCGGTTCTCAGGTCGACCGAAAGGCAATTGTACTGCATTTTTACAAATCTGTCGGCAAGATCATCAAACTCCCCCCGGCTCGATTGCTCGGTATGAAATAATATAATATAGGGATTGTCCTTTTGAGAAACATAGTGATCTGCAGTGATTAAAACACTGTCGATGCTGTAAAATTCCAGGGTGGATTTCCGTATGATTTGAGAAAATATGGCGGGCTGACTGATAAAAGCTATCATCAGGCAAAAGAGGACTGTCCTCAAAAGTTTTTTATGGTCCTGATACTTCAGCAAGTATGATTATATTATTGGCTTTTGCTTCAATTACCCCACCCTTTATTTCAAAAAATTCATTTTTACCTTCCGGATGTTGAACTTTTATTTCTCCCGGATCCAGGGTTGAAATAATGGGGGCATGATTATTCAGAATCTCGAAAGATCCTTTAGATCCCGGAACCTGGACAAGTTTAACTTCCCCGGTAAAAAGCTTTCGGGCCGGTGTTATAATTTCAAGATGCATAATTTACCTCCTAACTGATTTGAAAGATCATAAAAATAAGGGGCTTCCAAATCAAGAATACTATTTCGCCTCAGCAATCATTTTCTTACCCTTTTCAATGGCCTCATCAATGGTCCCTACCAGGTTAAAGGCTGCTTCCGGGTATTCATCCACTTCCCCGTCCATAATCATATTAAAACCTTTGATCGTATCTTCAATGGAAACCAGTTTGCCCGGTATTCCGGTGAATTGTTCAGCAACAAAGAAAGGCTGAGAAAGGAATCGGGCTACCCTTCTTGCCCTGTGTACAACCAGTTTATCTTCTTCTGAAAGTTCATCCATACCCAGAATGGCAATGATATCCTGTAATTCATTGTATCTCTGAAGGAGCTCTTTCACTTTTTGTGCTGTGTTATAATGCTCATTTCCTACAACTTCAGGAGTTAAAATCCTGGATGTTGAATCCAATGGGTCAACTGCAGGATAAATACCAAGAGAAGCAATTTTCCTGCTTAGCACTGTGGTAGCATCCAGGTGGGCAAAAGTAGTAGCAGGGGCCGGGTCGGTAAGGTCATCAGCCGGTACATAAATCGCCTGAACGGACGTAATGGATCCTCTTTTTGTGGATGTGATTCTTTCCTGCATCAATCCCATTTCTGTTGCCATGGTAGGCTGGTATCCAACAGCAGATGGCATACGACCCAATAGGGCAGAAACCTCTGAACCGGCCTGTGTAAAACGGAAAATATTATCGACGAAGAACAGGATATCGCGTCCCCCGCTCTTATCATCACCATCCCGAAACGCTTCTGCAACGGTCAGTCCGGATAATGCAACGGTTGCACGTGCTCCGGGGGGCTCGTTCATCTGGCCAAATACCAGGGTTGCCTGGGACTCTTTCAGTTTTTCCTTGTCCACTTTGGAAAGGTCCCAGCCTCCTTCTTCCATACTTTTTATAAATGCGTCTCCATATTTGATAACACCCGATTCAATCATCTCCCTTAAAAGGTCGTTTCCTTCACGGGTTCTTTCTCCCACTCCTGCAAATACAGAAAGTCCTGAATATCTTTTGGCAATATTATTTATCAGTTCCATGATGATAACGGTCTTTCCAACCCCGGCACCACCAAAAAGTCCGATTTTCCCCCCTTTTACATAAGGTTCCAGCAAATCAATAACCTTGATTCCGGTAAAAAGTACTTCGGTTTCGGTAGAAAGGTCTTCCAGTTTCGGCGCTTTGTTATGAACTTCATAACCATCCTTATTATCCACCTCACCAATACCATCAATACTTTTTCCTACTACATTGAGGAGGCGTCCTCTTACATGCTCTCCCACAGGCATTTTTATAGATGAGCCTGTTGGTTTTACTTCAACACCTCTTTGCAGTCCATCTGTAGAATCCATTGCGATCGCACGAATGGTGTGCTCACCAATGTGCTGCTGACACTCAATTATCAATAAACTTCCATCCTCTCTTTTTATTTCAAGAGCTTCATGAATATTAGGAAGTTCTGAACCTGATTTTTCAAAGCTTACATCCACAACCGGACCAATAACCTGGATAATCTCACCCTTATTTACTGCCATTTATTTTTTATTTTTGTTACTTAAAGACCGAACGCTGACAAATTTAACATTTTTTGAAAAACTTAAGCTCATATTTTTTACTTAAATTTCAAGCATAAATCATGTTAGATCTGAATTTTTTTAGAAAGTTTTCCTTCCGGAAGATTAATTTTTTAAATTCTGCGTTTTGTTAATGAATTTATATGCTTCATTCCTGAAAAATAAATTTCAATCTATAGATTTGACTATTGCTAAAGAAATAAAAATTATGAAAAAAATTTTGATTCCCTTCTTACTCCTGTTATTTTCAGTTTCCAACGCCCAGATCTCCCGGTTTTCAGGTGGACTGGGTTTTTCAACAGGGATTAATTATAATGTAACTTCAACCGGAAATCCGGCGATTTTTGGAAATGCTTATCTTGAATTATCGAAAAGACTGCATATTATACCGGGGCTTACCGTTTTTAATAAAGGGGAAGATGGCAGTACATTTTCTGATAATATCCGTAAAAACTATATGTTTATGGTGGATGTGGATGCACAATATGGATTAATGAAAGAAGACCAGTTAACCGTAGTGGCATTTGGGGGAGTAAATATGACCGGTATTGCATCCAGAATTGTCGGAGAAAATACCACACTGGAAAACTCATCCTCTTTTAAACCGGGAGTGAATTTAGGAGCCGCCATAGAAATGCGAATTAATAATTCCTATGATGCGGTGGTTTCAGGGAAATATATCCTGGGTGATTTTGCCCAGGGAGTGTTTAAAATAGGGGTTATTTATCATTTGAACCGTTCACGAGGCAGAGTAAGATGGTGATAATCTGATTAGCAGTATTGTTTGGAATATTTCGTCTTTAATCAGAGACAATGCCTGCCTTGTCTTTACTCAAAAACCACCGTTTTATTTCCCGAAACCAGACCCCTGCGCTCGGAATATAATTTCAGTGCCCTGGATAATACAACCCTTTCCAGGTCTCTTCCTTTTCTGATCAGATCCTGAACCATATCGCGGTGACTGATATGAGAGGTGGCCTGAACAATTATGGGTCCTTCATCAAGAGCGTTCGTAACAATATGACTGGTGGCCCCGATAATTTTCACCCCCCTTTCAAAAGCCTGACGATAAGGATTTCCTCCGATAAATGCCGGGAGGAAGGAATGATGAATATTGATGATCCGTTTGGGAAATTCTGAAACAAAATCAGAACTCAGAATCTGCATATACCTCGCAAGAACAATGGTATGAACCCCCATCTTATTCAATAAAGCAATTTCTTTTTTTTCTATTTCTTCTTTATTGTCTTTCCCTAAGGGAAAATGATAGTATGGTATGCTGTAGCGATCTGCCACTTCTTTCAAATCATTATGATTGGAGATAATTACAGGAATTTCTATTTCAAATTCTCCCATATTATATCTCCAGAGAATATCTCTCAGGCAATGATCATATTTAGAAACGAACAGTGCCACTTTCAATTTCTTCTCTGAAAAATGAATTTCCCATTCAGCATCAAAATCAGATAAAAGTTCAGAAAAAGCCCGTTTAATATCTTCTCCCTGGTATTCGAAAATACTCAAATCCCAGGCTACCCGTAAAAAGAAGGTTTTCGAATCGGAATCAACAAACTCATTCAGGCTTACAATATTCCCTTTCTTTTCATGAAGAAATCCTGAAACCCTTGCAACAAGTCCCGATTTATCCGGACAGGACAAAGTAAGTATAGCTGTTTTCATATCAATATTACTTAGGTTCACAAAGGTAGAAAAAAACTTACAGGAGAAGTTCAGCCAGGTTTAAGCTTTCTTTAAGAAATAAAAAGAACCGCTCCGATTTCACATCAGAGCGATTCTCAACCAAAAAAACCGGGAGTCCTGCGGATTTTCCGCAAAAAAGCTGGAGGGGGATTGGCCTAACCCCCAAAATCTCATACTATTTCTTCAGCTCAGTAAATCGATCAGCTGCTTTTACCAGCTTAATGAATTCCTGGCGGTAGCCTTCTTCATCTTTACCTTTTCCGCTTTGTGCCAGTTCTATTACCTGGTTTATAGAAGCGTTTTCCTTATGTTCAGAATTCCTGAGGATCATTCCGAATTCTGCAACAGCGGCTGAGAACCTGAAATTATCCGACAATTCAGAAGCATCTGTTAATTCTCCCTGAACGGGTCTTTCAATGAGAATGGATTTGAATCCATCCGGCTTTTTATACCTGAGTTTAATGGTCAGAAGCTCGGCATTCCTGTTCGGTTTTACTTCTTTTCTGTCAGGATTCGCCTGGTACTTTAAGGGGTCAATCTTGTGGACAGATTCCTTAGAACCGGCAGGAATGATCTCATACAATGCAGTAACGGTATGTCCTGCTCCCATTTCACCTGCATCTTTTTTATCATCATTGAAATCTTCGTCATTTAACAAGCGGTTTTCATAACCGATCAGGCGATAAGCTTTTACGCGGGCCGGATTGAATTCCAACTGGAATTTCACATCCTTGGCAATGGTAAATAATGTTCCACCAAATTCCTCAACCAGCACTTTGTTGGCTTCCTGGATATTATCGATATAGGCATAATTACCATTTCCTTTGTCGGCAATGATTTCCATTTTATCATCTTTGTAATTTCCCATTCCAAATCCCAATACGGTCATATAAATCCCTTTTTCTCTTTCTTTTTCTATCATCCTTTCCATTTCCGCGTTGGAAGAAGCTCCTACATTAAAATCCCCGTCGGTTGCAAGGATAATCCGGTTATTTCCTTCCTCCTGAAAATTCTCTGTAGCCACCTTATAAGCCAGTTTCAGTCCTGCACCGCCTGCTGTTGAACCACCAGCTGAAAGTCTGTCAATAGCTGCAAGTATTTTTGCCTTATCCCTGCCTGAGGTAGATTCCAGAACCAGACCTGCTGCTCCTGCATATACAACTATAGCCACTTTATCTTCAGGCCTGAGCTCTTTGACCAGCATATTGAAAGATGATTTTAAAAGTCCAAGCTTATTGGGAGAATTCATGGAACCGGAAACATCAATCAGGAATACAAGGTTTGAAGGAGGGAGTTCTTCTTTGTCCATTTCTACTCCTTTTAATCCGACATGCAGTAACTGGTGATCTTCATTCCAGGGACAAACAGATAATTCTGTCGTAACCGAAAAGGGGTGCTCATCTCTGGGTTGCTCATAATCGTAAGAAAAATAATTGATCATTTCTTCTATTCTCACCGCATCAACGGGCGGCAATTGTCCGTTATTTAAAAAACGCCGGACATTGGAATAAGAAGCTTTGTCCACATCAATAGAAAAAGTTGACAAGGGAGCATTAAACACATCCTTGTATCCGTTCTCTGAAATGGTTGAATATCCTTCGGTGTTATGGACAGGATATGAGTAATAGGAGTCATTACTATAGCTTAATGGTCCGGGATAAGCATTTTTTGTTCTGATCTTGTGTGCCCTGGTCCCGCCGACCACCCCGTTGGCAGTGCTCAAAACCTGATCCCTTTCAGCATTCGAAGGAGCAACGACTTCCTCCAGATCCAGCTGAGACCACTTTAAAACTACATCAATTACCTTTCTTCCGGATATTTTAATTTCCTGATTATTATATCCAATAAAAGAAAAGACCAGGTATTGATCTCCGGATTTAATTTCAAGCTTATACTGCCCGTTTACATCTGTAAGAGTACCTCTGTTTGAGTTTTTTATCATTACGGTGACACCGGGAATGATGGATCCCGATTCATCAAAAACAGTTCCCGTAATAGTATAGCTTTGAGCCTTTACGAGGGAAACTGTAATAAGTAATACAACGAAATATGCAATTAATTTTTTCATGACTTTGTGTTTTTGTTTAACTTCACCTTTAGGATGCACGGGTAAAGGGGATTCCATAAAAAATTTTAAACAATTTTATTACTGCCTGTAATACAGGGGTTTATATAGGTTGAAAAAATGCAAAAATCGTTTCAAAAACTTTCAAAAAGTTCCATTTGGCTGACAGTTTGAAAAATAATGACGCTCTGCTTCTCTCCAGGTTTATTAAAACCGGGGATCTTGAAATATTAGGTGAACTTTATCAACCCTATATGCCACTGGTTTATGGTGTTTGTTTAAAATACCTGCAAGACAGGGAAAGCTCGAAAGATGCGGTCATGCAGATTTTTGAAAAACTGATCGTTGATATTCCTAACCATGATATTCAGAATTTCAAAAGCTGGTTATACGTAGTTAGCAAAAACTTCTGCCTGATGAAAATCCGTGCAGATAAATCGAAAAACGAAAAACATAAGAAATTTCAAATTGAACAGGAAATTTTTGTGGAATCGGAGAATGAAATGCATCCTATAGATGAGACTATAAATAGTGATCCGGATAAAGCACTGAAAGAATGCATTGAAAAATTAAAAGCAGAACAGAAACAATGCATTGAATTGTTTTATTTCCGGGACAAGTGTTACCGGGAAATCAGTGAAATGCTTTCCATGGATGAAAAAAAAGTAAAGAGCTATTTGCAAAATGGAAAAAGAAATCTGAAAATTTGCTTAGAAAATAAAAATGTCAGCGCATAAAGAACATAAAAACTCCTGGATAAAGAATTTTCTCTATTACCTGTCAGATAAAATGACCGGCAGGCAGAGAAATTCTTTTGAAAAAGATCTGGAAAGAGATGCCTTTGAGGCTGAAGCTTTTGAGGGTCTGAGTTCTTTATCTGAAAATGAATTATCAGAAGATCTTAATTTTCTCCAAAACAAATTGCAAAAAAGAACCCTTAGAAAATCAGGCATTCCTTATTTAAGAATTGCAGCAGGATTTGCTATCCTGGCTGTAATGTCGGTTAGTTTTTTCCTCGTTTTCGACAAAGAAATGAAAAACACTCCGGATTACAGCCTGGGTGAGTCTGTTCCGGAAAAAGATAAAGGAATTATTGATGATACGGTTTCACCTCCTACCCGTATTGAAGAGGATCTTTCAGAAGTAAGCAATTTAAAAGAGCAAAAGAAAGTATCGGATCAGCCTGCTGAAAAGAATGGTGAAAAAGCTAAACCTGAAGAATTTGTTGAGAAAGACCTGGGCCTTTTGGACGAGGATCTCACCACGGAAACAATCGCAACAACAGAAACGATAGAAACAACAGCACCCACCGTATCAGAAGAACCCAGGCCTGCAGCTGAAATTGAATCTTTAGAAGAAATGGCCATCGAACAGGATATGGAAATTAAGGTAACCAATGCGGAAAGATCGAGGTCCAAATCTGCAGTCCCGGCCGGATTATCAAAAATGTCAGCAAAAAAATCCGATTCAAATATTAAAAATGATGTTTTAAGAGGAAAGGTAATTTCCGCGGAAGACAGCATGCCAATCCCCGGGGCACTTATAAGGATAAAAGGGAAGGATGCCGGTATTTTAACCGACCTGGAAGGGAATTTTGAGCTTGAGGCAACCGAACATACAGAGTTCGTTGTTCTGGCCTCCATGCTGGGAATGATTGAGGAAGAAGTTATCATAGATACATCCGGCCTTGTGCAGATTGTCATGCATCCGGATGAACTTAGCCTGGGTGAAACAATCTCGGTCGGTTATGGGGCATTTGATACTTCAAAAGATAAAGAGGATACCGAACTTTTTACAGATGAACCGGAAACCGGATATTCATCAGCTTATCCCCTTGAGGGCTTTGCTGAATTTAAGAAGTACATCGACAACAATCTTGTTTTCCCTGAAGAAATTCACCATACCGACCGGGCGGTTATCATTCTGATGACCACGATTGACCCGGCCGGAAATCCGACTCAGATACGGATAGTTAAAAGTCCGGATGAGGCATTCTCACAGGAAGCGAAAAGCTTAATTGAAAGTGGTCCGCGATGGATTCCATCAAAAAAGGATGGAGAATATTTTGAAGAAGAAACCAGGATCCGGATTGTTTTTAAGAGATAAAAGTAAGGTTTTCCCTTTATCTTGAAGTTTTAATTCTGCTCATACTTTTTGCTCACTCAAAATATATTTTTAGTGGTGTTCGCGAGCTCCCAGGGTCGGTTGCCTGATCAAAAAGTAAACAAAACCATTTGCTCATGAATACCGTTGAAAGTAGATATTGAATGAATAATTCAAGAGAGATTTAATGGGGGCTGGCTAATTACCGGGTTTAAAGTAATCGTTCCCGAACTTAATCGTTCGTGCTTGTTTTGGGGTCGGGGCCACCAAATCTCTTGGGCCTGCGCTCGGTTGTGCCGGGGCGCAAGTGGTCGAATACTTATTATGTATGACATTCATATCAACGGATTTATGTCTGATTACCTGGTTTTTCTGACCCTGGAAGGGTCCAACAATAATAGCCCGGGATGAGCCACCAGGCGA
>CBDUPM010000084.1:0-8823 GCA_965369105.1 uncultured Bacteroidales bacterium
TCTATCCTTTTCTTAAGGAACAGTCCACAATCGCTATACCATAACAGAGCCAATTCAAAATCCTTTCCCCCCAACCTTTTTTAATAGCGCAGCAAATAATTTTTTTATCAATTTCCAATCTTTGTTTAAGATCAGTTAATTAATTGTTGTTCCCCTTAAGTCATAAAAATTTGTAAACGAATCAGGTTATGTCATTTACTGCAATAAGCAATCACCCCGGGTGCTCATATTTTAACATACCAAAACAAAAACCGCTGCCTCATCCTGGTATGAAACAGTGGTTTTCTTCAACTGAAAAACTACTAAAAACAAAAAGCCCACCTTTGCTAAAGCTTGGGTGGGCGTTGCAGTCCGTAGGAGAATCGAACTCCTGTTACCAGGATGAAAACCTGGCGTCCTAACCACTAGACGAACGGACCGTTTTTACGAATTCGTGGATTCGGAGTGCAAAGATAATAACAGGAAAATTAAATTCAAAGAAAAAAAGAAAAAAAATTAGGTAAAATGGGATGGTTGCTTGTTGCCAGGTGCTGGGTTCTAGTTACCGGGTGCTGGTTACCAGGTAAGGAATCCAAATTTGCAATTTATTGGAAATTCTAAGTTTTTTTCCGGAACAATACTACTTTAATATCAATACGGCATCTTCCCATTCTTCAGGAGGAATGAATGACATACTTTGATCTTTTTTTAATTTTCCGGCTGATGCTTTTTCACCATTGCCGGGATTAAACCAGCTTACTTTAACATTTTTTCCTGTTTCGTTCTGAATAGTGGCGTGGTTCCTTTCCGGAAAGTAAACAAGCATTCTGCTATTATCCCGGGTCTTTACCGCTGCCTTTATGGTGGCTCCTTTACTTCCACCCTCAATAATGGAGCCTTGCGACCGTTCCCAATTCCACCATTCATTTTCTTCAAGTAATTGACGAAGATGCAGAAGGTCGCCGGCTGCAGGTGAATCTAATAATTTTTTCCAGCTGCCGTCATTATTAATCCCGCAAAAACCCCAGATACCATCATAACATCCTTTTGCACAGCTTTCTTCATGGCCGTATGTATAACCGGCGCCACAAGCAAAAAAAGTGTGATAAGAGGTACGTCGTGCCAGCAAGGCTGATTTATAGGCCAGACTTTCTTCCGACCAATATGCCCATCCTTCGTAGGCTCCTTCCCCGTTTACTGCCGGACGCACAGGATTATCAGAATTATAATCCTTAACGGTCAGTTCATATGGGAGGTGAAGGGTATTGGTTTGCTGGCCGGTTTGGGTCATATTAATATCAAGCCAGATATCATCAGAAGCAAAAAAATCAGAAATACTTCTTGAGCCTGCTGGGTGTCCCGTCATCAAAACCTGGTCCCATGCTTCTTGTTTTTGATTCCAGGAAACCGACTGCCCGGTGACTCCCTTAACGATCCCCTCTGCCATGGCACGGTGAATAGGGCGGGTATCCATATTCTTGTTATAGTTGTCAGGATCCGTGTGTCCGGTTACGATCCAGATAATATTAGCCTGGTCTTTATACCTGGAACCAAGAAACTCTCCAAAGCGGAATGCCTGGGCAGGGGTCTTATAGACAATAGATTTTCCTTCACCCTCCCCGTCAATAAGAGCAGGTGCCCACACAGGGACCAGGGCAAGGTACATGCCCCGTTTTTTTAGCTCGCGAACAATAAAATCAGCATGGTCCCAGAAATCGTTGGGATCATCAGGACTTCCTCCCGGGACTATAAAGAGAGAATCCGGGTCAGGATGGTTGTCCCCACCTTTAAAAGGACGATGTCCATATACATTTACCGGATTTTGAGTTCCGGTTCCGCTGGTCAGTCCTGAAAGGCGACCATTCCCATGAGCATCTACAGGCCAATGGATCACTGACTGTATAACATTTATTCCTTTTGCTTTACGATTGTCAAGATAAAGCCTTATATCCTCCCGGCTGCCACGTGTAAACATACCCCAGGCAGTTCCCCCAATCCATAAAAATGGAGTTCCGTCAGAATGTTGAATATAATGACCATTGGAAGATACTTCCAGGGGACCATGAATTTCCCAGGAAAGAGATGGTTCTCTATTGCACGAAAAGAGCATAAGTATTAAAAGCAAGCTAAAAGCTGATTTGTTTTTCATATTTCAGGAGGTTGTTTATAATGGCTGCTAATCTGAAATTTACACTTTTATTTAAACCCGGTTATCTTTCCTGCAGTGAATTTTAATGAGCATGAAAATTAATTATGATATGTTTCATAGACAGACATCAGGTATAAAGATTCTTCCAGATTATCCGCCTTTCCGGTAAAACGAATTTTATATTTCTTTCCCGGGATCATATCAAAAAAATTGTCACTAAATGATCCTTCAGAATTTGAGGAATATAAAGCGACATTTTTAACCAGATAATCGGTGCTCAGGATTACCTCATATTCATTCTCACCAACTTTTGATATATCTTTTTTCAGGGAAGCCTCAGCAAGCTGAAGCTTTTTGCAATCAACAAAATAATATAGATTCCCTGATATTACTTCATTTCCAGCTTTTAAAACCGTCTCAAAAACCATCTGAGACCGGGAGCCTTTGGATAAAAGTTCTTCCAGGGGAATTGACAAATATTTATGACTTGTATTTGCGAAAAGTTCGGTACCGATATTTTCATTCCATAAAACTTTTCCTGAAAAGTCATAAAGTTTTAGCTCGATGGTAATTTCCTCAGCCTGTAAATTGTCATTTGCAACAGAAACAATTAAGTTTCCATCTTCTTCGTAAATTATGGGATATACATTCTGAAAGGCTTTTTTTACAAAATAATGCATGGCTTTCCATCTTCCGTAATAATCGACCCCTGACCATGAAATGGCAGGCCAGCAGTCATTGATCTGCCAGTAAAGCGTTCCCATGCAATGTGGCATATTCCTGCGATGGGATTCAATGGCATATTTTATTCCTTCCGCCTGAACCAACTGGCTTAAATAAACGAAGGATTCAAAATTAACCGGTGAGTTATAGTATCGATCGATATAAGTTTTTGACATCTCATTGCCATTGAATTCCGGCGCTATCCATGGCATTTGACTTCTTTGCCGGTGTTCCATTACCGGAGAGCGGTAGGAATAATCACTCTCCTCCGCAAAAGCACGGATGGTTTTCATTTCGGGAAAAGATTGCATTCCGTATTCACTAATAAACCTTCCCACTTCTTGGGAGTAAGAAGAATAGGGAGTGTCCATAAACCAGACCGTCCAGTCGTGCTCGTCACCTGATAGCCGGTCTGCCGGTTTATTGTCAATTGACTGGGGTGAAGATGGCCAGTAATCAATCTCCGGATGGTATTTTTTTACTGCATCGGGTAATATCCGGTAGAATATTTTTTCATAAACTCCCCAGAGCGATTCAGTTACTTCTTCTGAATACAGGTCTCTCCAGCCCCAGTCGTGCCATCCTCTCAGGGTTTCATTGTTTCCGCACCATAATGCAACCGAAGGATGATTTCGAAGCCGCTTCACGTTATATTCCGCCTCTTTTTTAATGTTGAGGAGATGCAGGGAATCGTCAGGTTGTATATTGCAGGCAAACATAAAGTCATTCCAGGCCAGTATTCCATTTTCATCGAGCATATCATAAAATTCATCACTTTCATAAATGGCTCCTCCCCAAATCCTCAGCATATTCATATTTGCATTCACAGCGTCAGCAATTACCCGCCGATAGTTTTTTACTGTATTCCGGGTAGTAAATATATCAGAAGGAATATAATTGGCACCTTTCATAAATACAGGTACATTGTTTAACCTGAATTCAAAACTATTCCCGATTGAATCTTTCTGCTGTACAAGCTCTATGGTGCGCACACCGATTTTTGTTGAAATGCTTTGAATTTTTTTATTTCCTTCCCTCATGTGAAGCTCCACCTCGTAGAGTTTTTGATTTCCTAAACCATTTGTCCACCAGAATTCAGGTTTATCAATGGCAAAAGCTATTTCAACCTGGCTTGTCCCTTCCTCAATTTTAATTTCCGCATTTGAACAGGGTTTATTATCAACCCAAACTTCCAGCTCAGCAGTTAACCGCTTTGCGGAAACAAGTTCTGCTGTCGCATTATAGCTGGCCCTTTGGCTGTCTATGTTTACAGGTTTTATATATAAATCCTGCATTTTTATATCATTCCATGCCTCGATTCTGATGGGTTTCCATATTCCACAGGTAACCAGGCGCGGGCCCCAATCCCATCCATAATGAAAAGGAGCTTTACGGGTAAAAACATTGGTCCTCATATCTTCAGGAGCAAGCTCATTATTAGCCACCAAAGTGTAAGGGACTTTCCGGAGCTTTTCCATTCCAGCATTTACGGCTGAACGGAAATAAATTCGCAGGATATTTTCACCATTTTTAAGATAGGATCTTACCGGAACGGTGCGGGCTAAAAACATATTATCAGCCGTCAATATGAGAGAATCGTTGAGATAGACATCTGCATAAGTATCCAGTCCTTCAAAATGTAAATCGATATTTGAAAAGGATTCCAGTTCAACCGGAACAGTGAATGAGGTTTTATATTCCCAATCGGCTTCTTCCACCCACTGCACTTCTTTCTCATTCTCCCGGTAAAATGGATCGGGTATAATTTTATTCTCAAGTAAATCTGTATGAACACACCCGGGAACGCTTGCCCTGAACCATTCGGTATTTTCTGAATTCCTGAAATACCAGTCACCCTCCAGTTCGAAATTACGATTCTCATTTTTCATCTGGCAACCGAACTGGATGAGGATAAAAAATGTCCACACAAGCAATCTGAAAATAGCTTTCATAATTGGTGAATTAAAGTGAGTTCAAACTTTCTTTTTCTTCTTTTCCCCTCCACCAGGTTGCCAGCGAAGAACCGGTAATATTCATCAGGGGACCAAATACGGCCGGAGCAAGACCCAGGGTTGCCACTTTTCCCATCTGGAGCGCTATCCCTGATGCAAGTCCGCCGTTTTGCATACCCACCTCCAGGGCAATGGTTCTGCATGATCGCTCATCCATTTTTGCCAGTCTGCAAATCCAGTATCCCAGCAGATAACCGGTGGAATTATGGAGCAGACAGGCTATTATGAGTAACAGGCCAATATCAAGCAAACTGTCGCGCCCTGCAGCAGTAATAACGGTAATGATAATCCCGATTCCTGCCATGGAAAGAAATGCCAGTACTTTATCCAGGTAGTCTCTTCCCTTTTTAAGCATGGACCGGAATACAAGACCTCCAAATCCGGGTAAAACCAAAAACCACATCACATCTTTTATAAATTGAATTCCGGTAGAGGTTGATCCCGGGTCTGAATTAAAATAATAAATGGTATTCTTACCGGCAATAATGAAAAGATATACTATCAGCTGGATATATATGCTTTTCATTTTTTCTGACTTATAGGCGATCGCATTAAATAATAAACCGGCAACAATGGGAAGAATCACAATATTTATAATTCCCAGCATCATTCCCCAAAAATCTATAGGAACGAATTGACCGGCCAGTAATTTCATCAGGCTGGGAGTGATAAGGGGAGCCAGCATGGTGGCAAAAGCTGTCAGGGTTACAGAAAGGGCCAGGTTGGCTTTGGCAATAAAAGACATCACATTGGATGCAAGCCCGCTGGGTGACGATCCAACCAGGATAATTCCTGCTGCAATCTCCGGAGGAAACCCAAAACTGGTAGCTATGGCAAAGCCTACTAATGGCATAATAGTGAACTGTAATCCAAGTCCGATTAAAACCCCGCCCGGCATTTTCATCACCCCGGCAAAATCCCGGAAGCTCATCTGGGAGCCCATTCCAAACATGATAATTTGTAAAAGCGGAACAATGCTTTCCTTCAGTTCAAAATTACCCCACTTCAGAAAAAGTCCGGGATAAAACATGGAAACACTCACTGCGGCAAATATCATGATGGTATAGGAAAAACCTTTGAGAAGCTTATTTCCTCTTACACCAATGGCCAGGACAACAAAAAAGCTTATGAGCGCAGGGCCGGAGTATTTTTCAGGATTAAAGAAAAGACTAAAAGCAAAGAATATTAAAATTAACAGGGATAAGAGTAAAAGGGCCGGATATATTTTTTTATTCATATCAACAGATAATTGTATGAGAAAAGTTAAAAATCGCTCCTTTATTTCAACTAAAAAAAGATTTAATAAAGTTTTTAATATTTTGACCGATATTTTTATAAACACAAACTCCTGTAACATTCAGAAAATTAATGAAAAGCACTAAAATGAGAATATTTCATAAACGGGCTGCTTAAATAAAATTATTGTAAGCTCATAGTAAATCACAAATTCTGAGCCTAAATGAATTGATATACAGCTCATTATATTTTAAACAAGTAGTATTGACGGGGTATAAACCCTGATCCTGCGTTCATGAAGGGAGGGTTTATTTGGGATTAATAAATATAATATGCAAATTACCAGATTATTTCCAGGTTTTGGAATTTACCTTTTAATCCGCAATAATGTCAAAAACAGCCATCATATTCTCAGTCTTTCTTCTGTTCTGTTTGCAATTTACAAACCATTCACATGCTCAATTTGTGCAAGTGGGTGAGGGAAGCTATACCACCAATTTTCCGGGTAAGGACGTTGCGGGAAGAAATGATTTCCCTTCCGGAACACCCCAATTTAGTGGCAATGCCCTTGGAAAGCCAGTGCCTACAAATGATTGGTGGTCGGCTCTGACTAAAAATGGTACTGCCGGCAATCTTTTTAATTATCCTTTCACCATGAAGACAGTTTCATCGGGGCTGGTGGTAAGTTATATTCCTTTTGGTGTAATAAATGATCAGTTACCTGTAACTGTGGGTGTTTCCGGATTGAATGCCGGTAAAACAACGGTTTCTGATTATTCTGACTGGACAGTGTCTATGAACTGGAAGGACGGAGCCCGCGATTTTACCGCTGTATCGGGTATTGGAATGCCCTTTATATATTTTACGAAAGCCAGCACGGATATCGCGGTTTTAAAAATCACTACAGGCACGGTAACGGTAAGCAATGAAATGCTTGTAATTACAAATGCACAGAATGGTGCTGATTTTGCCATTTATGCTCCTGCAGGAAGCAGCTGGACTAAAAGCGGGGACATCTATAGCTCAAACCTGAATGGAAAAAATTATTGGTCTTTGGCATTTATCCCTCTCACAGCTTCCAATATAACAGCAGTAGCCACAGAGTATAAAAAATATGCCTATGTCTTTCCTGTAAACACGGTTTCCGAATATAGTTACGACGAAGCAACTTCTGTTCTCAGAACCGACTTTAGCGTTACAACCGACGTTAAAGAAGGTACAGAAACCAACATCTTATTAGGTCTTCTTCCCCATCAATGGGCTAATTTGGCATCTGATTCCCCCGTACCTGATAAATACAGCTATGAAACTATCAGGGGGGAAATGAAAACAATGGCGGGCAACTCTTTTAGTGTTGAAAACACCTATTATGGAATTCTGCCCACCTTACCCTACCTTAATAATTACAGCCCCGGTTTTTCTCCGACCGGGCTATCCCAGAAAATATTCGCACTTGAAAATGAATCATTGGCTACATGGACTGATAGTTATAATGACGGGCAGGTGCTAAACCGTTTAATTCAAACAGCCCGGATTGCAGATGAGATGGGGAATACAGTTGCCCGCGATAAAATGCTGGCTACCATAAAGGAACGACTGGAGGACTGGCTGACAGCGGAGAGTGGTGAAATAGCATTTATCTTTTATTATAATACCACCTGGACCGCTTTACTGGGTTATCCGGCCGGGCACGGACAGGATGGTAATATCAATGACCATCATTTTCATTGGGGTTATTTTATACATGCAGCGGCTTTTCTTGAGCAATATGAACCGGGCTGGGCCGATCGGTTTGGAGAGATGGTAAACCTCCTGGTCAGGGATGCTGCCAGTATTGACAGAAATGACGATCTGTTTCCTTACCTGAGGAGTTTTAGTCCTTATGCCGGACACTGCTGGGCAAATGGTTTCGCTACTTTTCCCAATGGAAATGATCAGGAGTCAACTTCTGAAAGCATGCAGTTTAACTCATCTCTAATTCATTGGGGTGAGATAACCGGAAATAAGGAAATCCGGGATTTGGGAATTTATCTTTATACTACCGAGCAAACTGCCATTGAAGAATACTGGTTTGATATTCATGAGAGGAATTTCCCACCTTCCCAGGCCTATAGTCTGGTTTCAAGGCTTTGGGGGAATAGTTTCGATAATGGTACTTTCTGGACAAGTGATATCGCTGCATCTTATGGTATAGAGCTTTATCCGGTACATGGAGGCTCATTGTATTTAGGTCATGATTCGGCCTATGTTGCAAAGCTGTGGAATGAAATGAAAGAAAATACCGGTATAATGAACAATGAAGAAAATCCAAATCTTTGGCATGATGTATATTGGGCCTATCTTGCTTTAATTGATCCCTCAGAAGCGATTGAGCTCTATGATTCATATCCGGATCGCGAGCTAAAATTCGGAATTTCTGATGCCCAAACCTATCATTGGCTTCATGCTCTCAACGCTTTGGGAAGAGTTGATGCAACTATTACTGCAAATTATCCGATAGCAATGGCATTTAAACAAAATGGCGAAATTACTTATGTAGCTCATAATTACAGTAAAGACACTATTACCGTAAAATTTTCAAGCGGGTATGAATTGGTAGTACCGGCCAATAAACTGGTAACTTCCAGAGATATTGATATAAGTGGTGTTTTATCTTCATCATTCGATCAGGCTTTCCCCGGAGGAAGCGTTCAGCTTTCCCTTGAAGTATCGGACGGAACTCCT
>CBDUPM010000085.1:0-8800 GCA_965369105.1 uncultured Bacteroidales bacterium
TGTCAGAAAAAATAATTTTCCTTCTGCACTTCCACAAAGTATAAAGTCATTTTCAAAATTATCAACTACTTTTTCAATTTTACTGTTTTTCTTTTCAAGGTTCTTAATGAAAAAACCATTCCCTGACGTAGATTCTACGGTTGAAACTACCAGGAATTTTTCATCCTCTGTTACTCCAGCCCTAAAACTCCGGACAGGATTCTCCGGGTCTTCATAAATCAGCTTATCTTCACTTTGAGCGGTTCCAACCTTGTGAAAATAGAGTTTATTATTTTCATTGGCTCCGCTAAGGGCAGATTTGCCTTCTGGTTTCTTGTACCGGCTATAAAAAAATCCATCTTTAAACCATGCCATGGTAGAGAATTTAATCCATTCCAGATGGTCATCCAGGGTATTCCCACTTTCAATCTCTTTAATAAAAAACTCATTCCAGTCTGAGCCTGCCCTGGCTATACCATATCCCATATACTTTCCATCATTGGATACGCTTAATTGCGTCAGGGCAACGGTGCCATCATCAGAAAAGCTGTTCGGATCAAGAAACACTTCACCTTTTTCCTTAATATTTTGGGTTTTGTAAATTACATTCTGATTCTGAAGTCCGTTGTTAAAGCTGTAAAAATAATTATCCCCCTTTTTATAAGGATTTCCCATTCTCGCATAGTTCCAGAGGGTTTCTAAACGATCCCTGATTTGGTCTCTGAAATGAATTTGATCCAGGTAAGTAAAGGTTACTTCATTTTGTGCAACTACCCATTCAGCGGTTTCTTCAGAGAGGTCATCCTCCAGCCAACGATACGGATCAGGCACATCTGTTCCAAAATAATTGTCGACTGTATTATCCTTTCTTGTTTCAGGGTACTCCATCCTTTGCTGATTACATGACATTAATACCAGGAAGGAACTTAAGATAAGTAATTTTTTCATTTTTTAGATTTTTAGATTGAATCCAAACCAAAAGTACTATTCTAATAGCAGTACTACAATACTTAAAGGATGTTTTTTGACCTTTATCTGAATTAAGATTTTATACAACCGGATACAAATTTATTACAATATTCTATGCTGGCAGAGCCAACAGAATATCTGCATTAAAAATATGGATTA
Source organism: uncultured Bacteroidales bacterium (assembly GCA_965369105.1). Classification (GTDB taxonomy): domain Bacteria; phylum Bacteroidota; class Bacteroidia; order Bacteroidales; genus JAGLSB01. The sequence goes on from CBDUPM010000085.1 coordinate 1,108, forward strand.
CCAGCCGAACCTGTGATTTCTGCTTTCCGGCTTACAGGGAGAATTTTTTCTGATTGTAAGTGTTTTAGAGATGTTATCCTTTATATTGAACAGGGAGAAAGAAGCGAAGTCCGATCCTGTATTTTGGATTAAACAGATGGAACCAGGATCCGTGGAATGTAATGGGTACAAAAAATGCTCCTGCGACTATAAAAGATGGCCTAAAATGCAGGAATGCCTTAATTGGGATGGTAGGGGAAACCTTCGTTTGAAGGGCAATATCCAATTGATCAGATATCCGGCAAATATAAAAAACACAATGAATCAGGTGAGCCGGTATCGGATTCTGAAAAAGATTAAGCCGGAAAATATAAGAAAGAGATAAAAAAAGAGCTGCACCTATTTGATGCAGCTCTGTATTATTTCATGAATTTTTTAATTTTCTCTTACCCTAATTGCGATCATCTCTTCTGGGATTATCTCTTCTTTCTGAATGATTTTCCTCCCTTGGTGGTCGCGGAATAAGGACTTTCCGGGATAATTTAAATTTACCGGTTTTCGGATCAATCCCAATCAGTTTCACTTCAACTTCCTGGCCTTCTTTTAATACTTCTTCCACTTTTTCAAGTCTTCTCCATTCTATTTCAGAAATATGCAGAAGTCCTTCTTTCCCCGGCAGGATCTCAACAAATGCTCCAAACTGAACAATTGATTTCACCTTTCCTTTATACACTTCATTAACTTCCGGCATAGCAGTTATCGCTTTGATCCGGGCCATAGCTGCATCAATGGAATCCTTATTGGTGGCGGAAACATCCACTAAACCTTTATTTCCAACTTCTTCAATAACGATAACCGTATCCGTTTCTGCCTGGATTTCCTGAATTACTTTTCCTCCCGGTCCAATAATTGCACCGATCATATCTTTCGGAATTTCTATCCTTACAATCCTTGGAGCATGAGGTTTATAATCATCCCTTGGTTCCGAGATGGTTTCCATCATTTTATCAAGAATGTGTTCTCTTCCTTCCTTCGCCTGCTGAAGTGCGTTAGACAATACCTCATAGGATAGTCCGTCCACTTTTATATCCATTTGGGTTGCTGTGATCCCATCCTTTGTTCCGGTCACTTTGAAATCCATATCCCCCAAATGATCCTCATCACCGAGGATATCTGAAAGAACCGCATATTTTCCGGTCTCACTGTCAGAAATTAATCCCATTGCAATCCCTGAAACTGGTTTTTTAATTTTTACACCCGCATCCATTAAGGCAAGGGTACCTGCACACACAGTGGCCATTGATGAGGATCCGTTGGATTCCAGAATATCTGATACTACTCTAACTGCATATGGAATATCCGCCGGTATCATTTTTTTCAGTGCCCGGTGGGCCAGGTTTCCATGTCCTATTTCTCTTCTGCTGGTTCCTCTTGCAGGCCTTGCATCACCTGTTGAAAATGGTGGGAAGTTGTAATGAAGCACAAATTTCTCAGTACCTTTAAATAAAACCTCATCAATCATTTTCTCGTCCATTTTTGTACCCAGGGTAACGGTGGTCAATGACTGGGTTTCACCCCTGGTAAAAACGGCAGATCCATGAGCTGCAGGAAGGTAATCTATTTCACTCCAGATACCCCTGATTTCATTGGTTTTTCTTCCATCCAGACGAATTTTTTCATTCAAAATGGCATTCCGGACGGCTTTCTTTTCTACATCATGATAATACTTACCGATTAGAGTGTGATTTACTTCTTCTTCTCCAATCTCCTGGGTCAGCTTTTCAGTAAATTCCGTTTTTATAGTTTCAAAAGCTTCAAGTCTTGCGTGCTTATCAGCGTTCCCTGATTTGGCAACCTCATATACTTTTTGATATAATTCTTTTTCAATTCTGGCTTTTAAAGCCTCATCATTTACTTCATGAGAAAATTCTCTTTTAACCACACCCAGTTCTTTGGCAAGCTCAACCTGCGCCTTACATTGAACCTTGATAGCCTCATGGGCGACCTTGATAGCCTCGATCATATCTTCTTCCGAAACTTCACTGAACTCACCTTCGACCATCATTATATTATCGGCAGTGGCTCCCACTATCATTTCAAGATCAGACTTCTCCAATTCGGCAAATCCAGGGTTTATAATATATTTTCCCTCAACCCTGGCAACTCTTACCTCAGAAATAGGTTCACTAAACGGAACATCTGATACGGCAATAGCTGCAGAAGCTGCAAGCCCGGCAAGAGCATCAGGAATAATATCAGGTCCGGCAGAGATCAGGTTAATGGTTACAAATGTTTCAGCATGATAATCTTCCGGAAATAAAGGCCTCAGGGCACGGTCAACAAGACGTGCAATTAATATTTCGTAATCAGAAGGCCTGGCTTCTCTTTTCATGAATCCTCCCGGGAATTTTCCGGAAGCGGCATACTTTTCTTTGTACTCTACAGAGAGGGGCATAAAATCAACATCTTCCCGGGCCTCTTTTGCTGAAGTTACAGTTGCAAGTAACATGGTATCACCCATCCTGACCACAACTGAGCCATCAGCCTGTTTGGCTAATTTACCAGTTTCGATTGAAATTGTCCTGCCATCACCGAGATCAATTATCTTTTGAGTAGCGTTGTACATATTCTTTTATCTATTTTAAATACTATCTATATGAATGCAAAAAAAGGCAATCAAAATTGCCTTTATTTGTTATTTTCTTAAATTCAGTTCTTTTATGGTTTCCCTGTATCTTTCAATATCCCTGTCTTTCATGTAATCAAGAAGACGTCTTCTCTTTCCTACCAGTTTAAGCAAAGCACGCTGAGTACTGTAATCCTTTTTATTTGTTTTCAGATGTTGAGTAAGATGATTTATTCTGGTGGTAAACAAAGCTACCTGAGATTCAGCAGAACCAGTGTCTGTGTCTGATTTTCCATACTTTTTAAAAAGTTCTTTCTTCTTTTCAGCAGTTAAATACATTAGCTATATTTTTAAAACGTTATTCTCCAGATTTTTGGAGTTGCAAAAATATATAAAATTTTTAAGATCACAACAATTATTCCAATATTATTTGAGGATAAATATTTTTATCCGAATAAGTAAGAGATCAGACAATTAAGATGAATTCTGATTCAGATTCCATTTGGCTAAAATATCGACAAAAAAATCGAACCAAAGAAAACCGGAGAAGTTCAAAAGACTGGGATTTTGAAACAGGAAATCATTTCTTATCCATTAAAATCCCCGGAAATAATTTTTCTAAGCCTGCCCACCTGTTTTTTGGTTCCCAGCACAAAAAGTTTATCATGCGGGGTTAATTGTACTTCAGCAAGGGGATTAATTAAAAATGAATTGTCTTCTCTTTTCATTCCGATAATATTGGCTCCGGATTCATTTTTTATATCCAGTTCCCTTATTGATTTTCCTGCAAAAATAGATGCAAGATCGGAACAGCTGACTTCTTCAAGAATAACGTTTTCAGCAGATTGAAGCATAACATAATCAAGAAATTCAACCACATCCGGCTGAGCAACCAGTTTTGCCATTCTTTGTCCGCCGATTTTATCAGGCATAATCACATTTGTAGCGCCTGCTCTTTTTAGTTTGCTGCCTGATTGATCCAATGATGCTCTTGATATAATAACCATCTGCGGATTAAGTTCTCTGGCACTTAAAACTACAAACAGATTATCCGCATCTTCCGGGAGGGTGGTAATAAGGGATTTGGCTTCGGAAATATTTGCCAGGGTTAGAATCTCCTCCCGGGTGGCATCTCCTTCAAGATAAAGCAGGTCCGAAGCTCTTAATTCTTCCAGGGCTTCTGGATTTTTTTCAAGAATTATAATAGGAACATTATGTTCCAGTAATTCAATGGCTGCCTGTTTGCCATTTCTGCCATAACCGCAGATTATGACATGATTTTTTAATTTTTCAATTTTTCTTCTCAATTTATTGTCCCTGTAATAGTTCTGAAAAACTCCATCAATTAAATACTGTCCGAAAGTTGTTGCGACATACGCAAATATACCAAAACTAAAAATAATCAGAACAGCCGTAAACCACATTCCTTGCGGTTCAAGTTCTCTTACTTCCTTAAATCCGACTGTAGCGATCGTAATAATGGTCATAAAAAAAGCTTCGGTAAAGGTATAACCCATAAGGCTGTATCCTATGACCCCGACTATAATAATGCTTAATAAAAGCCCGATAGCCAGGTAAGCCGTTTTTATTTTCTTATTTTTTATCTGCATCCGATAAAAGTTTATGACCAAGTAAACACTCTGTGCATGCCTGTTTCAGGCAAAATTGATTTTTCAACTCAATTAATGCCTGCGATTCAAAGGCGTTTTCCGCATAGATTCCAAATTTATTCCAATTTTTTAATATTTCATTCTTTTCGCGAGCAAGTTCTTCAAGAATATCCATTGCCTTTTGAATAAACAAGTCATTCTTATGATATTTACCGTATGCAAAAAGCACCGGAATTATTCCATTGATAATCCATACATTAATAGTGGATCGGGTTGGAAGATAGAAAGACAACCATTGATTTGGACAGGGTTGACAAGTATTTTTAAAATTCCTGAGGCATTTTTCTATATCCAGTTTTATTTCCCTGGCAGTTTGCCCTTCCTTTAATTTCTCAAACATGGGGAATAAATTCCTGATTATGACAGCAAACTGAAACAACCTTGGCAGCGGAAATCCACCCGGCCTCCTGTGAAGTTTTTTCCAGTGATGATCCTTTAAAAAACCCGGAGGCAACAAGGCTTTTATACCATCGTACTCTTTTTTAAGTTCTGAATAAAAGCTATCATCTATATCTTTCCGGCTGAGAAAACCTGCCTGGCCCAAATAAGCAGCAAAAATGGTATTTATATTATCCCTTTTCTTCCATACGAAGGAAAGCGGTACCGACCTGGAAAGCATCAGGAAAGGTTCTGCGTTCAATTTCATTCCCAAAGCCGAGGCAAAAGACTGGTACAAAACAAGCTCCCAGTTGAATTGATTGTTTTTAAGTAATTCATCTACGATTTTAACTTTTCGTTCCAGCCTCAGAAATCCTAATTTCCCTATCCAGTCTCTGTAATGTACCGGATCTAAACCGGGAAATATCCGATAGCAATCCTTATAATCACTTTCACTGATCAGATGATCATATTTTTTCTGAATTTCTGAGTGAATAACAAATCTGGCTGTCGGGATTTCTTCTCCGGATTGGCGGGTGACCTGTATGTCTTCCTCAAGGACCATATGGAGAATAATACTATCATAAACCGGATCGTTTTGGTGACCATGTTTATACCAGTCGGAAGCTTTATTATGGATTTCCACATTCCCGGCCCAGGTTGTTTTTCCTATTTTTATTTTTGCATTGAAAAAGTCAGGACCGGAACTCAGATTATGTACTCCCGGATCAAGGATTTCAATTTTTTCACCGGAGTAAACTAAATATTCAGAGCTGAATAGTTTAAATTTCCATATAAAATGGAGAAAATCTTCTTTAATCATAGCTTTTCATTAAGTGTTTATTCCTTAATGGTAAAAGCCCTTAAAATCTCTGTATGATTTTCTAGATTATTTTTTTTGCTTTGAGATACCGCGCCATTTCATCCCGGATTTCCTCTGCCTTACTGCGGGCCACCTGATCAAATTCAGAAGTGCCATCGGCATAAATAATAGAACGGCTGGCATTTACAATCAACCCGCAATCAGAATTCATCCCTTTTAGCGAAATATCCTTAAGACTCCCCCCCTGGGCTCCCACACCGGGAACAAGAAGAAAATTACCGGGAATGAGTTTGCGGATTTCTTTCATTTGACCGGATTGAGTGGCTCCTACTACAAACATCAGGTTTTCAGGTGTTCCCCATTCCGATGCTTTTTTTATTACTTCTTCAAACAAATAGGATTTAGAATCGGCTAATTTTAGCTTTTGAAAATCCTCCGAACCCAGGTTGGAAGTAAGGCCTAAGAGAATAACCCATTTCCCTTCATATTCAAGAAAAGGAGTCACACTGTCTTTTCCCATATAGGGAGCCACTGTAAGCGCATCAAATTCCATTTGATTAAAGAAGGCTGTGGCGTAAAGTTTCGAAGTATTTCCAATATCCCCTCGTTTGGCATCTGCAATTAAAAATATATCAGGATATTGTTCTTTCAGGTAATTTACCGTAAGCTCAAGGCTCATCCAACCGGCTGTACCCAGACTTTCGTAAAAGGCAAGATTAGGTTTATAAGCAATGGAAAGATCGGCGGTTGCATCAATTATTCTCCGGTTAAATTCAAATAAGGGATACTCTTCATCCAGGAGAAATTTGGGTATTTTTTTATAATCAGAGTCCAATCCTACGCAGAGATAGCTCTGCTTTTCTTTTATTTGATCAACCAGGTGTCTGTAATTCATATTGCTTAGTCTAAACCGCTATCTTTAAGCCTTTCTGCATTTTCAGCAACCTTAAGTTCACCCAGGATTTCTGAAATATCACCATTAATGATTCCCTGGAGATTATAAAGGGTAAGGTTAATCCTGTGATCCGTAACTCTTCCCTGAGGATAATTATAAGTCCGTATTTTTGCAGACCTGTCACCCGAAGAAACCATGGTCTTTCGTCTGGAAGCAATTTCATCCATTCTTTTCTGATATTCCAGGTTATAAATCCTTGTCCTTAGTTCCTTCATGGCCTTATCCAGGTTCTTCAACTGGGATTTTTCATCCTGGCAGGTTACAACAATACCGGTTGGGATATGCGTCAGACGAATAGCAGAATAGGTAGTATTGACCGATTGACCGCCAGGACCGGAGGAACAATAGGTGTCTTTTCTTATATCACTGTCTTTCAGTTCAATATCGAACTCGTCTGCCTCAGGAAGTACTGCAACCGTTGCGGCTGAGGTATGAACACGACCCTGTGTTTCCGTTTGAGGTACCCTTTGTACCCGATGGACACCCGACTCATATTTCATGGTTCCGTAAACCCCTTCACCCGTAACGGAAAGAATTATCTCCTTATACCCTCCTACGGTTCCCTCAGTGGAGCTTGTAACTTCATATTTCCATTTGTTATCCTCAAAAAATTTCTGATACATCCTTAAAATGTCTCCTGCGAATATACTGGCCTCATCCCCACCGGTTCCAGCCCGGATTTCTACAACGGCATTTTTTTCATCTTCAGGATCGCGCGGGAGTAACAGGACTTTGATTTCTTCCTCCAGTGGACCGACTTTTTCGTTCAGTTCGTCTAATTCCATTTTTGCCATTTCTCTCATTTCCTCATCCTTTTCAACACTGAGAATTTCCTTGGCAGAATCTATATTACTGAGTATATTTTTGTAGGTATGGTAAGTTTCTACTATGGGTTCAAGATTTTTGTATTCCTTATTTAACCTGATATAGTTTTTCATATCCGAAACAATATCCGGTTGAGTAATAAGCTTTGACACCTCATCAAAGCGGGTTTTTATCCCTTTTAATTTATCTAAAAGCAAGTTTGCCATTTTCTATCCCTTCTGTTTTTCAGGCTGCAAAGTTACAAATAATTATGATTTGGAAATAATGCTTATTCAGATTGAAGAAACGGAATCACCAGGAATTGGTTTCCATATAGCTATTGGTATTCAAATACTTGATTCATAGCATGAATGCTTAACTTTTTTGAATCCGCTTTTTCACACTTGCCTATTATTTTGGCAGAGACTCCGTAAGATTCAGATATTTGAATTAATTAG
>CBDUPM010000086.1:0-8718 GCA_965369105.1 uncultured Bacteroidales bacterium
ATTTGAAAGACTCATATCTCCTTCAGGACCGGGAAAAGGGAAACTGGAAAGACCCTCAGATAAAAAGCTCCCGAAGGAAATTGCATTTGTACAGTGCGCAGGTTCCAGGGATGAAAATCACCTGCCCTATTGTTCATCAGTTTGCTGTTCTGCTTCACTGAAACATGCCTTGAATATTCAGGAAAAATACCCGGATGCGAAAGTGAAAATCTTTTATATTGATCTTCGGGTAACCGGAAGAAATGAAGACTTCCTTGCACGGGTTCAGGAAAACAAAAATATTGAACTGATCAAAGGAAAGGTTGCTGCAGTAAGTGAGGGTGAAAATGGAAACCTTATCCTGGAAGCAGAAGATATTTTGTCGGGAAGAAAAATAAAATATAATGCAGAGATGGCAGTTCTGGCAACGGGAATTGTACCCTCCCTGCAGAACTTTGATTTAAACCGAAATCCAAAAGGCTTTGGTAATCTGGAGCAAAAGGATGGCATTTATATTTCAGGATGTGCTAAAAAACCTATGGATGTCTCTGCATGCGTTAAAGACTCAACCAGTGTTGCCTTAAAGGCAATTCAAAACTAATATTTGAAAAATTGGCAAAAAGAATTGGGATATATATCTGCGAAAGTTGCAATATCAAAGAGGCAATTGAAATTGATAATCTCATCAGCATGGGTGAAGCAGATGAATCCATAGCAATCTGCTCGGGCCATTCAGCTCTTTGTTCACAAAAAGGCTGTGATACTATCCGGAAAGGAATTGAAGAAGAAAGTTTGGATTCTGTAATAAGTGCCGCCTGCTCACCAAGGGTAAAAACCAATTCTTTCATTTTTTCCGATGGTATTCTGGTAGAAAGAGTAAATCTGCGGGAGCAGGTTGCATGGACTATGGAAACAGGGAATGAAGATACAACTATGGCCGCTGAGGATTACCTGAGGATGGCTGTAGCCAAAATAAAATCCATTAAATTACCGGAAGCATATAAACCGGAAGAAATCTATTCAGATATCCTGGTGGTAGGTGCAGGAGTCACCGGAATCACTGCTGCCCTGGAGGGAGCCAAAGCAGGCTATCAGGTACACCTGGTTGAAAAAGAGGAGGTTATTGGTGGATACGCAAAGAATCTGCATCGTCAGATTCCCTTTAAACATCCCTATAATAAGCTTGCTGATCCCATTATCCCGGAATTAAGCAGTCAACTCGAACATGAACTGATTACAATCTATAAATCAACAGAAATTGAAAAAATCAGTGGTCAGCCGGGAAATTTTGATGTCGTTTTAAAAAACAAAGAAAAAACAAATCTTAAAATTGGATCTGTAGTCGCTGCAATGGGATGGAAACCCTACGATCCGAATAAGCTTGGGGAATTGGGATATGGACGGATTCCAAAAGTATTGACTTCTGTAGAATTTGAGGAATTGATCAAAAATTCCGATAAATCAGAACTACCGGAAAATATACTATTTGTTCAATGCGCAGGATCAAGGGATAAAAATCATCTCCCCTATTGTTCCAATGTATGCTGCGGTACCTCATTAAAGCAGGCTAAATATGTCAGGGATCATAGTCCCGATTCTTCTGTCTTTATCATATATAAAGATATCCGAACACCTGGTTTGTATGAAAATTTTTATAAAGAATGCCAGAAAGATGACAGATTATTCCTGACAAAAGGAGAAATTTCCGACATCAGGGAAGAGAAAAACAGAATCAGAGTGGAAGTCAAAGACTCATTACTTGGAGATGATATTGGTATCGATGTGGACATGGTAGTGCTGGCTACCGGCATGACTCCTAATGGAACGGAGGACTTAAATCTTTCTTACCGCCTTGGAAAAGGGCTTCCTGAATTAAAATATGAGTTTTCTGATTCTCATTTTATTTGTTTCCCCTATGAGACAAGACGGACCGGGATCTATGCTGCGGGAGGACTAAGAGCTCCTATGGATATTCCTTCAAGCATGGAGGATGCAGGGGGAGCCATGTTAAAAGCCATTCAATGCATTGAAGCGACACGAAGAGGTGAAGCTGTTCATCCACGTTCCGGGGATAAATCTTATCCGGATCTTTATCTTGACAGGTGCACAGATTGCAAACGTTGCACTGAAGAATGTCCATTTGGTTCATATGATGAGAATGAAAAAGGTACTCCTATCCTTAATCCCAGTCGTTGCAGAAGGTGCGGAATTTGCGTTGGTGCCTGTCCGGAAAGAGTCATTAGTTTTCAGGATTATTCAATAAATTCAGTTTCAGCGATGATAAAATCTGTTGAAATACCGGATGAATTTGAAGAAAAACCAAGAATTCTGGTCTTTGTTTGCGAAAATGACGCCTATCCGGCTTTTGATATGGCAGCCAGGATGGGATTGAAAATAAGTCCTTATGTAAGAATTATTCCGGTTAGATGTCTTGGCTCCGTGAATAAAGTCTGGGTTCTGGATGCCCTTTCCAAAGGATATGACGGAATCCTTCAGATCGGTTGTAAACCCGGAGATGATTATCAATGCCATTTTATTCATGGTAGCGAACTGACAGAAACCAGGGGTGAAAATATCCAGGAAGGGCTGGAAACCATGATGCTGGAACCGGAAAGAATTAAAACGGAATTTGTTGAAATCACAGATTATTATAAAATACCGAAAATTATTGATGAATATGTAGAAGAAATTGAATTGATCGGACCGAATCCGTTTAAAGATATGTAAGAATTAATGTGCTAATGTGCTAAATTGCTAATTGAAGAAATACCCACAGTACCCACAGTACCAACAGTCCCAACAGCACCCACAGCACCCACAGCACCAACAGCACCCACAGCACCCACATTACCAACCCATGATAAACGCAACACCCGACATAGAATTTAAAACCAGGCTTAAGGATCTGAGCAAATCACCACTGAACGAATGCATGCAATGTGGTACCTGCTCCGTTGTTTGCTCTCTTGCTCCCGACGACAGGCCTTTTCCCAGGAAAGAAATGATATTTGCGGGTTGGGGAATGAAAAATGAATTGTTAGGGAATCCGGATATCTGGTTATGTCATCAATGCGGGGACTGCAGCACTTATTGTCCCAGGGATGTAAAACCTGCCGATGTAATTTCTGCCGCCAGGCAACTGACCTACACGCATTATTCCCGACCCGGGTTTCTGGCTAAAATGTTAAGCAGTCCGAAGTATTTACCCCTGGCTATTCTTATTCCTGTCCTGGTTATTTCTTTAATTCTTAGTATTGCCGGAACCTTTAAAATACCGGAAGGACCTGTAGAATATTCGAAGTTTTTTCCACATGCCTGGTTAAATTCAACTTTCTCTATCCTGACCTTCGGTTTTTGGGGAATCAGCATTTCAGGCCTGGTTGTTTTCTGGAAAGACATGAAAAACAAATTTCCCGGCTTAAGCTTTAAAAAAACATTTTTTCCGGGTTTAATTTCTGTAATACGGGAATTAATGATCCATAAAAGTTTTAGCGGCTGCCAATCGCAAAAATCAAGGAAGACTGCACATTTACTCGTTTTTTATGGCTTTATCCTGTTACTGTTTGTAACGGCCTATGCTATTTATGCAGCCATAAGCCATCATTATCCCCTTGAGTTTTTAAATCCCTTTAAAATTTTAGGCAATTTAGCTTCCATAATGTTGGTTAGCGGACTTGGGATTATGATATTCAATCGACTTAAAGACAGGAAAAAATTCGGGAACAGCAATTACAACGACTGGTTATTCCTGATTTCACTATTGACACTGACGCTTTCCGGGACCCTAGTTGAAATCGCAAGATTTCAATCCTGGTCTGTTGCATATCATTTATACTTTTTTCATTTATGCAATGTCTGGTTTGTAATAATGTACATGCCCTTTTTTAAATTCGGGCATATTTTATACCGGACAACCGCACTTGTTTTTGCAGAAATGACCGGAAGAAAATAGAAAATTAAAGTAAAATTTTCCAAACGGAAAGCCAGGCGGGAATAGCAATTGCGCAAACGATATATCCCAAAAATATCAATCCGCCTGCTTGTTTTAAATCCCCACCATAGGTTCTAATCTGAAGAATGTGAGCAGTTGCAGGGGCTGAAGCAGACTGAATTACCAGAACATCAGCAAGTAAGGGAAAGCTATTTGCCGTGTGGGTAATCTTCAGGGTAATGATGGTAATTACAGGTAATAGAATAAATTTCACGCTCAATACACGAAAAGAATCCCAGAATTTCGGAATAGAACCAATGGAAATGACCAGGGTTGCGCCCAGAATAAAAGTAGCAACTGGTACGGTAGCCTTTCCCACAAAAGAAGCTGTTTCCGTAATAATTCCCGGAACATGACTGTTTAATCCTGTCAGAACCAGTATAATCGAAAAGATATTTGCTACAAAAGGCGGGGTGATAATTTTTTTAATTCCGGGACCACTGGATTGATCTTTGGTAAGCAGGAGCTTTCCGACAGTCCACATAAAAGGGCTCAATCCTAAAACAACCAGGAAACAAATTAAGGAAAATTCTTCGAACTGCCCCGGATATACAATTTCTCCAATGGGTAAGATCAAATATGCTGCATTTTGCATGGATGCTATCGGAAAATAGGATTTCTTTTGCTTTGCCGTTTTAATAAATAAAAGCCACGAAATAAAGATTCCAATAGTTGGAAGGGCAATCGCAGCCAGGGGAATCTTCCACCAGTAGGTATGAATTTGCGGATCAAATTCTGTTGTGATGGTATAAAAAATCAGAAAGGGTAAGAAAATTCTTACCGTTAGTTTAGAAAATCCATTTATAGTATCCTGGCTGATTACTTTCCTGTAAGTAAGCCATGCAGCTATACCGGCAATGAAAAAAATTACAATAAGTCCCTCTGACACGGATAAAAAACTTTGTCCAAAGATGGAATTCATAAATTATAAAATTTTAGGAATCTGGTAAATGCAAAAGTAACTAAATACGATAAATCCAATTAATAATCCGGCAGCTATGGGCCATTTTGGTTTTAATATTTTGCTAACTTCTTTTGAAAAAAGCCGGGGTTGAACTAGATATAAGCCTCCAAGTATCCATAAGGCCTGCAATGGCGTTAATAAAAGACCATCAAGGATTGCCCCTAATTTAACCAAATATACAGGCTTGTAACCCAAGGAATAAATTATGGTCATATTGCTTATGAAGAAAAAAACCAGGAATATTCGGTATTGGATTTTCCACTTAAATCTTGCAAATCCGGGAATACAAATCCGGAAAGCATCTGCAAGCAGCCTGGGCCATCCGGCTAACTGCCCGATTTGGGTTGAGATCAAAGCGGCTAAACCGCCTGCAATAAATAAAACCGCACCGGTTTGTCCCCATTCCGACCGGAAAATCTGTGAAAGCTCCGAAGCCAGGCTTTCACTGTCCGGGGCTATCTGCATTTTCCCGAGAACTCCGGCTCCGGCTATAAGAAAAAATACAGTAGTAAATATTCCAATCAACATACCAACAGAGGAATCGGCGTAAACAACCCGGATCCATTTTTTTAATTCTAAAGCCTGTCCGGGACTTATTTTCTTCAACACTTCCGGGTCTGATGCTATACCATAGTTATCTTTTTTGGCCATTCCATATCCGGCTCCGAGAATCCAGTAACTATACCACACCTGGCTGGCAAACCCGCCTGCCCCCCACCCGATTAGCGGGAGTATCTCTCCCCAGGCATTTTCAGAAACCCCCTCCTGAATGGCCCATTCAGGCACTTGCGGAACTACAGGAATTAATCCATGTAAAATATCCGACATGGAAGGAAGCACCTTTAGAGCCACACTTAATACTCCGAGAATCACAATGAATACCAGAATACTCATTACGATCTTCAAAATTTTAAATTCTCCCTTCCATGAGACCATAACGGCAAAAATGGTAATAATCCATCCTCCGGCAATCCGGTTAATTCCAAATAATTCAGCCATAAAAATTCCCGCCGCAGATGCCAGGGATCCGATGGCAATAGCAGCCGTTATAAACTGCGCTACCAGAACCAACCAAACCCCCCAGTTTTTAGGTCCCGGAACCCTTGAAATCATATCGATCATTCCTTCTCCGGTGACCACTGTATAGCGGGCACCACTCATTCCAATCCAGAATTTCAGAAATATGCCTGTGATAACCGCCCATAAAACAGGGATGCCTAAAATAGCACCTGTACGGGTGGCAAGAATTACTTCCCCGCTTCCAATGTATTCAGAACACCAGACCAGTGAAGGTCCCAGTACCATAATTATACCAGCACCAACAGGAGCTTTCTTTACGGAAATTTCCATGCCATGAATGTAATAAAAAAACCTGTTACTATGATTCAACTTGTGGCTCCGCAGCTAATAATGTATATTTGAATTTCCAAAAAATAAGAATGAAAAAAACACTTGTACTCGGGGCCAGCCCAAATCCCATCAGGTTTTCAAATAAAATGATCAGGAGTTTAATAAGAAGGGGATTTGAACCTGTTCCCTTAGGAAATAAAAGAGGAAGGATAGCCGGAATAGATATTTTGACAGCTAAACTCCAAATTAAGGATATTCACACGGTTAGTATTTATCTAAATCCGGATAACCAAAAAGAATACTATCAATACATTTTATCCCTGAATCCGAAACGAGTAATATTTAATCCCGGAACCTACAATGAAGAATTCATGAAATTAGTTGAACAAAATGAAATTGAATGTGTCTTTGATTGTGCGTTAATTATGCTTTCAAAAGGATCCTATTAAATGAGTTACAACAGTATTACCTTACCAGATCAGATTTCATCTGCAATAAAAAACCACCCGGCAGCTCTGTTCTATTTCTCAGCTCCATCATGCAATGTTTGTAAGGTTTTAAAACCCAAAATTGCTGAAATGATTCAATCAGAATTCCCTGAGATGAAACTTTTTTATGTTGATATTGAAAAAGCTCCATTAATTTCAGGTCAGTTCCAGGTTTTTACCATCCCTACAATAATAATTTATTTTGATGCTAAAGAATTTATAAGAAAGAGCAGGAATATCGGGATTTTTGAACTCCGGGAGGAAATTGAAAGACCTTATAAAATGCTTTTTGACAATGAATAAAGTTTAAACTTCTCAATAATTATTGAACATTCCGGTATTTCCGTTGATTCTTTTTCAAAACCACACTTTCTGAATTTTCTCTGTATCATATATCGAGAGCTTGTCCTTTTCCTCATAAAAAGACAAATAGAATCCGGATCAAGGTCCCAGGTCCTCCAGATCAATTATTTCCATTCCTGTTAATCCCTAAGGCCTGGTATAAATTGCCTCAACAATATCCCTTGATTCTCCATCCTGGAGATCAACATAATAATAAAGCGAAATGGTTCTGAAATTACTGCTTATTATTCCATAACCATCCTGAAAGATAGCACCGCGGCCCGATTGATCAGGGATATCAATATCATATCCATCAATTTTTGCATTGATCACCAGGCCGTCAAAACCATAAAAATCCTGAAAAAATATCTGGCTTGAATCTGAAAGATCTTTTTCAATATTTGTATTGTAATAGGATTTTCCGAATCTCTGACTATCCTCTGCTACTTTCCATTCACCTTTGATTTCATCCCTGATATCGGAATCTGTATCGGGATCTTCAAGCAATTCACAACCCGCAAAAGCAAAAACAGCAATTAAAATTAAACCGTATATCTTAGTTTTCATTTTCAAAAATTTTATTTATCAGATTATCATCTGCAATATAGGGCAGGCTTACCTTTAATTCAGGTGTTCTTTCCATTTCCCTTTTAATGGCAAATATAGCAGATTCATTTCTTGCCCAGCTTCGTCGGGAAATTCCATTATTAACATCCCAGTGCAACATGGACTTCAGTTTATCTTCTGCCTCCATACTCCCATCCAAAATCATACCAAATCCTCCGTTGATTACTTCCCCCCATCCAACTCCACCTCCGTTATGAATGGACACCCACGTGGCCCCCCGGAACGAATCACCAATAACATTATGAATGGCCATATCAGCAGTGAAAGAAGAACCATCATAAATATTGGAGGTTTCCCGGTAGGGTGAATCAGTTCCGGAAACATCATGATGATCTCTTCCAAGAATAATTGGGGCAGTGATTTCCCCGTCTGAAACGGCCTTGTTAAAAGCCTGAGCGATTTTAATCCTACCCTCACAATCAGCATATAATATCCTTGCCTGTGAGCCTACTACCAACTTATTCTTCCCTGCCTCATCAATCCAATGAATATTATCTTCCATCTGTCCGCGGATCTCTTTCGGTGAATCTTTGGCTATCTGACGGAGAATACCTGCAGCAATTTTATCCGTTTTTTCAAGATCCTTCGGATCCGCAGAGGAACAAACCCATCTGAAAGGTCCGAATCCGTAGTCAAAAAACAAGGGACCCATTATATCCTGAACATAAGAGGGATACTTAAAACTCCGGTCCTTTTGAAAAACATCCGCTCCTGCCCTTCCGGCTTCCAATAAAAATGCATTTCCGTAATCCCAGAAGTACATACCCTTTTCACTCAGGCTATTAATTGCTTTCACCTGTCTTTTTAAGGATTTATATACCTCATTTCTGAATTTATCAGGATTCGTTGCCATTAAACGCTTTGATTCTTCAAAACTCAATCCTGCCGGATAATACCCACCCGCAAACGGATTATGAAGTGAGGTCTGGTCGGAGCCTAAATCAATATAAATATTTCTCTCTGAAAGTCTTTCCCAT
>CBDUPM010000087.1:0-8718 GCA_965369105.1 uncultured Bacteroidales bacterium
TTGAATATAAAAAAAATAAAAAGTGACAATCAAAGGCTTTTTCTTATTTTTATAAAAAATTTTCCTGGCATGAGAACACCCCCGTATCTGAAAAAAGGAGACACTGTTGGAATTATTGCACCTGCAAGAAGTATTGACAGAAAAGTCATTGAGAATTTTACTTTATTGCTGGAAGAATGGGGTTTAAACTGGGTTTTTGGAAAGCATTTATTTGGACAATACCTCCGGTTTTCCGGTACTGATGAAGAAAGAGCCTCAGATCTTAATGATATGATCTATAACCCTGAAATCAGGGCAATATTTTGTGCCAGAGGAGGTTATGGTTCTATCAGAACACTTCAAAGCACAAATGTTGACTTTTCAGGTTTGGAAAAGGATCCTAAATGGCTGGTAGGATATTCAGACATTTCTGTTTTTCATTCTTACATAAACAAGTTTGCAGGCATGGAAAGTATTCATGGATTGATGCCGTTGAATTTTAAAGATAGTCCCGATCCCGGAGATATCGAGAGCCTGAGAATGGCATTGTTCGGTGAACAGTTGAAATATAATTTCCCTTACGATGAATTAAATATTGAGGGAGAAGTTGAAGGAGAAATTGTGGGGGGAAATCTGGCTGTAATCTGTAGTTTAAACGGGACGGTACTTTTCCCTGACTTAAAAAATAAAATTCTTTTCCTGGAGGATGTGGACGAATACCTGTATAATATTGACCGCATGATGATGAACCTGTCTTTGAGCGGGGTATTTAACAGGGTCAAAGCACTGGTAGTGGGAAATATTTCTGTTCATGCTGAAGAAGACGATATTCCCTTCGGAAAATCGGCATACGAAATAATAAATGAAATAGCTGACCAGTATGACATTCCGGTATGTTTTAATTTTCCTGCCGGACATTTTTCTGAAAACAGGACGCTGATATTTGGCCGTAAAATTACATTAAGGATTAGAGAGGATGGAAGTTCTCTCGTTTTTAATCCTTAATTGTAATAACTATGGCAGAACACAACGAACAAGGCAATAAAGCTGAGATTATTGCAGCCGACTACCTTTCCGAAAAAAAATTTAAAATCAGGGAAAAGAATTGGAAATTCGGGCAAAAGGAAATTGATATCATTGCGGAATATCAAAATAAGTTAATAATTGTGGAAGTGAAAGCACGCGCGGAAAGCAATGCTGAACCGGCGGGAGATCTTTTGAGCAAAAAAAAGATGAGAAATCTTGTAGATGCTGCAGAAGCCTATATTTTTAAGGAAGACCTGATGCTGGAAACCCGTTTTGATATGATATATATTGTATTCGGACCACAAGAATATAAAATACAGCATATAGAAGAAGTTTTTATGCCTGGTGTAAATTGGTAATGCCTGGATGATGCAATTATCATAAAAATTCCAAAATCGGGGTCGATATTTCAGCTTTTTTTCCATTAAGGAGTATAAGGATTGAGATTATGGCTGAAAAGAAGGTACCTCTGATACCTGAAGAGGTATTGATAAACAAAATTTTCCTTTTTCGTGGACAGAAAGTCATGATCGATAATGACCTGGCAGAGTTATATGGTGTGGGAACCAAACGGATAAATGAACAGGTAAAACGAAACAGGGACAGGTTTCCTGATGACTTTATGTTTCAGCTTTCTGAAAATGAGTTCAATAACTTGAAGTCGCAAAATGCGACTTCAAGTTGGGGAGGTCGCAGAACTCTGCCATATGCATTTACCGAGCACGGCGTTTTAATGTTATCAAGTGTATTAAACAGCGAAATTGCCATTAAGGTAAATATTCAAATTGTAAGAGTTTATACAAAAATTCGAAAAATGATTGCTTCAGAAAGGGATTTTTTAGCGAAATTTGATAAGATTGAACTGAAACTGGCCGATCATGATAAAAAGATTATCTTGCTTTTTGAATATCTGAAAAGCCTGGAAAGTTCAAAAAAACAGGACCCTGGTAATAGGTCCGTGCCAAAAATCGGATATAAACAAAAGAAAAGTCAATAGAGATGAACATTGAACAAATAAGAGAATATTGCCTGTCCAAAAAGGAAGTAACAGAGAGTTTCCCTTTTAACGATACGGCACTGGTATTTAAAGTAGCTAATAAAATGTTTGCATTACTGGACCTGTCAGAGGAAGCCAGAGGGATCAGCCTGAAATGTGATCCCGAACTGGCCATTAGCCTCAGGGAACATTATCCGGAAGTGACACCTGCCTGGCATTTTAACAAGCAACATTGGAATGGTATTGATATAAATGGTTCCGTAGGTTTTGATAAAATAAAAGAGTGGATCGACCACTCCTATGAAATTATTGTGAAAAGTTTACCGAAGACAAAAAGAGAAAATCTGAATTAAAATGATCAGAGTTTTTTATTTCCCAAACAATGGCAGATATTACTAATACACCATAAGATTACATCCCCTGATATCTGACTTATCCATTCTTCCAAGGATTTCAAAACTTCCATCACTGTGGGTCCGGCCCAGGTCTGAGGTGGAAATAAAGCTGCAGCTGTTCTGATTGGCGAGGTCTATGATATTTATCAATCCGGTATTTCCGGTATCCAGGGTCTTCAATGGATCATAAGGGTCTTTAATCAGGACCTTCATCCATGGAGGAGTAAAATAGATACCGTCTCCTTTTGAATAAGCCTGTGAAAGTAACTCTGTCATTCCATATTCAGAATGTATGCTGTCAACTTTAAAGTTGTTTTTAAGAATATGATGAAGCTCATGCCGGGTTAATTCCTTCCTTTTTCCTTTCATTCCACCGGTTTCCATAATAGTAACACCGGATAAATCCATCGGAAACCTTTCAGCCAGATCGAGAAGGGCAAAACTTACTCCAAGCAGGATTGTCTTCTGCTTTTGTTTTTTTAATGAGATTAGTTTTTCACTGAGGTTTCTATAATTATCCAGGTAAAAGCCACTATCCGGACACCCGGAAAGTTTGATGAGCTTATCTGCCATATAAACAAGTGATGAGCCTTCTCTTTCCAGATAGGAAGGAAGAAGTGCCAGGATACAATAAGAACGGGGGTCACCATAAAATAATTTAAAGCCTTTGAGAAAACTATCTTCATATAGTTTCAGGTCAGAAATAAAGTGTTTGGCTGGCTGCATACCCGTGGTTCCGCTGGAATAAAAAATTATTTGAGCATTCCCCGGATTTGAAATGATTTTGTGATTTTTAAAAAATTCAACCGGGAGAAATGGAATTTGATCAGGAGATGTAATATTTAAGGGTTCAATATTTAAAAAATGTATAAATTTCTTATAAATATTGATTTTCTCTACCTGATAATGAAAGGTTTTAAGAGCAAGATTTTCAAATTCCTTCGGGCTATGATTTGCAATTATACTCATCCTTGCAAAATTAGACCTTTCATTTTAATTTTCATACTGTCCATATATGGGATAAAAAAAAAGGAAATCCGGGCAGGAAATCCTTTTTTATAAAATGAGGATTTATTTGAACCTAATTATTCCTTATAGCTTCTATTCCAGGAAGGGCTTTACCTTCAACATATTCCAGCATAGCGCCTCCTCCGGTTGAAACATAACTTACTTTATCAGCCAGCTCAAATTTATTGACAGCAGCTACACTGTCTCCACCTCCTACAAGACTGAATGCCCCTTTTTCCGTTGCGGCAGCAAGGGCTTTGGCAATTGCAACCGTTCCTTTCTGGAAATTCGTCATTTCAAAAACTCCCATAGGACCATTCCATAGAATAGTTTTTGAGTTCATGATAACATCGGTAAGGAGTTTAATGGTTTCTTCACCAACGTCCAATCCCATCCATCCGGTTTCCCCCTGGGCGATTGAAGACAATTTTGTAGCAGCTTCATTATCAAATTTATCAGCAAGAACCTGGTCTACAGGAAGGACAAGATTTACGCCTTTTTCTTTTGCTTTCTTAAGGATATCCAGCGCCAGATCAAGCTTATCTTCTTCGCAAAGAGAATTTCCAATTTCTCCACCCTGAGCTTTGATAAAAGTATAGGTCATTCCGCCACCGATAATCAGATTATCAACTTTATCGAGAAGATTTTCAATCACCATAATCTTATCAGAAACTTTGGCTCCACCCATTATGGCAGTAAATGGTTTAACGGGTTCTTTAAGAACCTTATCCATAGCCAGTAACTCATTGGTAATTAGGTAGCCAAAAACTTTATCATTGGGAAAGAATTTTGCCACTATGGTAGTGGAAGCATGTGCCCGGTGTGCCGTACCAAAAGCATCATTCACATAAACATCGGCACCTTCGGCAAGTTTCTTTGAGAACTCTTCATCTCCTTTGGTCTCTTCTTTATAGAAACGAAGGTTTTCAAGTAAAAGGACTTCACCGGGTTTCAGAGATTTTTTCATTTTCAGAGTTTCATCTCCAATGCAGTCTTTTGCAAATTTTACCTCTGTACCAAGATGACCGGAAAGTGTTGAAAGTACATGTTTAAGGGAAAATTTATCTTCCGGACCTTCTTTGGGTCTTCCCAGGTGGGACATGAGAATTGGAGAACCTCCGTCAGCAATTATCTTCTTAATGGAAGGCAGGGCTGCACGGATCCTGGTATCATCGCTAACTTCAAAATCTGCATTTAGCGGAACATTGAAATCTACCCTCATTATCGCTTTTTTTCCAGCAAAATTATAGCTGTCAACTGTCATCATTTTGATAGGTTTTTATGATTTTTAGTATTTATTCGAAATTCGAGCCAAAGGTAAAAAAGTATTTTGATATGAAGAAAAGGATCAGGAAAGAAAGCAACTGAAAAACCTGCCTTAAATAGCGCTATGGGTAAGGTGACCATAAACCACGGAGTACAGCCACAAAATACAACAGTACGAACTGCACCCAATCCACCATCCGACAGGCTCTTTCCCTTTTCCTAAAAAATCTATACTTTAGCAATCCATTTAAAACCAATCAGGAGAGTATGTTTTTTAAGGATATTCACGGTCATGAGAATATAAAAAAGCGCCTTATAAAGTCAGTTAAAGATGGCAGGATAAGCCATTCTCAATTATTTCACGGGCCTGAAGGAAGTGCCAAACTTTCGCTAGCACTAGCTTATGCACGTTTTATATCCTGCACCAATAAACTCGAAAACGACAGTTGTGGGAGCTGCAGTTCATGTGTAAAATATGATAAGTATGCACATCCTGATTTACACTTTGTGTTTCCTGCTTCCAGCAAGGAGATGGAGAAAGATGAAAAAGCTTATACAGAAGCATTCAGAAAAGCCTTGATTGAAAATCCGTACATGGCTGAATACAGCTGGTATGAGAAAATTGGTATGGAAAACAAACAGGGCCTGATAAGTAAAAATGAAAGTGATAATATTATACGGAAACTCAGTCTAAAATCTTATGAGTCAGAATATAAGATCCTGATCATGTGGTTACCAGAAAGAATGAATGCTACTTCTGCCAATAAACTGCTAAAACTCATTGAGGAGCCTCCTCCCTTCACCCTTTTTCTTTTTATCTCTGAATATCCGGACCGACTCCTTCCTACCATATTGAGCAGAACTCAAATGATCCGGATTCCTAATTTCAGTGATCAGGAAGTTAAAACAATGCTTCAGGCAAAATTTGACAGCACTGAAGAGTCTGTTCAGAATGCGGTCCGGTTGGCAAATGGTAATTTTTATCTTGCCCAGTCAGAAATAATTGCAGGAGAGCAAAACAAAGATAATTTTAATCGCTTTGTGCGTCTTATGCGATTGTGTTTTGCTAAAGACATTACCAGTCTGATTGGCTGGGTGGATGAAATTGCAGCCCTGGGAAGGGAAAAGCAGAAGAATTTTCTTGATTATTCCCTTCGTTTGATAAGGGAAAACTATATGGTAAACAGAGAGCAAAACCATATTACTCATATGGCAAATTATGAAGATGATTTTTCGGTTAAGTTTTCCAGGTTTATCAATCCAAATAATATAGAGTCCTTATATGAAGAGTTTAACCTGGCCCACAGTCATATTTCGGCAAATGGATATGGAAGAATAGTATTATTGGATCTTTCACTGAAAATCATAAAGTTCCTTCAAATATAAATTTTTAAGTACCTTTGTTTTTTACAACACAGAGAGGATAATATGGATGAACTGATGAACAGGGGTTGTTGTAACGGATCTTGCACAGAAGATTTTAATGAAAATAAAGATAAAATTTCTGCCTATTTTAGTTCCTGCAGTAAGCTAGATGATTATAATTGGTTAAGAGAACTGCCGGAAACCGGAAATGAAACTAAAATAGTTGAGGTCCGTTTCAAAAATACCCGAAAAGGCTTTTACAGAAATGTGAATGACCTTCGCCTGAAAAGGGGAGATCTGATAGCGGTTGAAGCTTCCCCGGGTCACGATATCGGAGTTGTTAGTCTTACCGGTGATATTGTGCTTCATCAATTAAAAAAATATAAAATTTCTGAAGATTCAGAGGATATTAAAAAAGTCTACCGGAAAGCCAAATCGGTAGACATTGACAAATGGAAAGAAGCCATATCCCTGGAACATCAGACAATGATAAAATCAAGAACCTTTGCCGATCGCCTGAAACTCAATATGAAAATCGGTGATGTAGAATACCAGGGGGATAAAACCAAAGCCATATTTTATTATATCGCAGATGAAAGGGTAGACTTCAGGCAGTTAATTAAAGATCTGGCTGAATCCTTCCGGATCAGGATTGAAATGAAGCAAATTGGAGCCCGGCAGGAAGCAGGCCGGATTGGTGGCCTAGGATCCTGTGGAAGAGAATTATGTTGTTCCACATGGATGAGCAACTTCGTCTCTGTAACAACAGCTGCTGCACGATACCAGGAAGTTTCACTTAATCCGCAAAAGCTGGCCGGACAATGCGGGAAATTAAAATGTTGCCTGAACTATGAGGTGTCCTCTTACATGGATGCACAAAAAGACTTTCCTGACCGATCGCTTATCTTGAAAACCCGTGAAGGAGATGCCTTTCATCAAAAAACAGATATATACAGGCGCATTTACTGGTATTCCTATGACAAGCATT
Organism: uncultured Bacteroidales bacterium; assembly: GCA_965369105.1. Lineage (GTDB taxonomy): Bacteria > Bacteroidota > Bacteroidia > Bacteroidales > JAGLSB01. Next base: position 7,025 of record CBDUPM010000087.1, read on the forward strand.
CTGCACTTAATATGACTCCGGTTCCGGTTGAAAGGGTTCATACCATCATCAGCATGAATAAAAAAGGAAAACAACCGGAGAAATTGCTGGAAAATATGGATTTTAGTCCGGAACCAAAAAAGGACTTTACCGATGTTATAGGTCAGGATAGTATTACCCGGTTCGAAAAGAAAAAAACCAAAAGGCGAAAGAAAAAGAGAGGCAACAGACCCCCGGGAAATAATAGCAATTCATAAATCTATTTAACATGAGGAATTATATTCTGTTGATTTTTGCATTCATTTCCTTTCTTTCAGCCTGCGATCCAGCAATGGTTTACGATCAGTTTGAAAAAACCAATAATAAAAGCTGGGACTGGAAAGACATTAAGCGCTTCGAAATAGATATGCAGGACTCAATAGGAGCTTATAATATTTATGCAAACATCAGGCATACAAAAGAATATCCCTTGAGCAATCTTTACCTTTTTATAAATATAATTGCTCCAAATGAAGCTGAATTCAGAGATACCATTGAACTGTCAGTTGCAAAACCGAACGGGCAATGGCTGGGAAGCGGATTTGGTGATATCAAGTTTGTTAGAAAAAGGTTTAGAACGGATGTCAGGTTTCCCCAAAAAGGGATTTATACCATAGAAATAGAACACGGTATGCGTCTGAAAAATATTCCGGTGACAGATGTGGGTATTCGAATCGAAAAGTTTAAAAGTCTAAATTAATCGTTAGCATTGAGTAAGAACAAGCTTAAAAAATTTGAAGAAACCAGGCATTTTGAGAGGGTTTTTCAACCCGATTTTAATGAAGTTTTTCAAAAGGATTATTTTCTAAAGGGAAAGTGGAATAAGCAGGTTTTTCAAAATAAGAATCCATTGGTCCTGGAATTAGGCTGTGGCAAAGGAGAATATACCATCGGCCTGGCAAGCGAATATAAAGAAAAAAATTTTATCGGGGTCGATATCAAAGGTGCCAGGATATGGAAAGGCGCTAAGGAGTCCAATGAAAAAAGCATTCTGAATTCCGGATTCCTGAGAACCAGAATAGAATTCATTAATTCTTTTTTTGCAAAAGATGAAGTTGAGGAGATCTGGCTGACATTTCCGGATCCCCAGGCAAAAAAAAGAAGAATGAAAAAAAGACTGTCTGGCCCCAGGTTCCTTAATTTATATCAGCAGTTTTTAATCAATAATGGAATCATCCATCTTAAAACAGACAGCCGGGTTCTCTATGATTATACCCTGAAACTGGTACAGCATAATAATCTGGAAATTCTTTTTCAGACAGATAATTTATATTCTTCAGGGATGGAAGACAAGATTCTAGGAATAAAAACTTTTTATGAAAGACAATATCTTGAACAGGGAATAAATATTCATTACCTCAAATTCAGATTACCTGCCGAAAAAGAAATTACAGACCTCCCCGATGAAGAATGATGACGGATTTTTTACGAAAGTTTATGAGGTGACCCGTTCTATCCCCCACGGCAGGGTCACATCCTACGGAGCAATAGCTGCCTGTATCGGATCTCCCGGAGCAGCAAGAATGGTAGGATGGGCATTAAATAATTGTCACAGTCTGGAAGAATATATCCCCGCTCACCGGGTGGTCAACAGGAATGGAATGCTGAGTGGGAAGCATCATTTTCATGGTCCGGAAGTAATGAAAGAAATGCTCGAAAGCGAAGGAATCAGGGTG
>CBDUPM010000088.1:0-8711 GCA_965369105.1 uncultured Bacteroidales bacterium
ATATCTCCGAGATTGTGATAGTTTACATATTTATCAATCAGAAATTGTAATGCAAGCGTATCCAAAACATCAAATAATTCAAGGGTATTTTGATCGGAAAATTCATCATTCAATGTTGCTGAATCAACTAAATCAGTCAGTTCTTCTAGAATATCATCAAGGGCAAGATCTACGCGGTGGGAATGATGGTTCTCACTTAATTTCAGAGCACTCTTAACCCAAATTCCCTGCGAAACTACCAGTCCTGCAAGTGATATTGATGAAAAAATTATTATATATAAAATTCTGTTCCTTGACATTATATCTAGGAAACAATTTTTTAAAGGATAAGTTTAACTGTTTGAGTGATTTCGTGATTAGGAGTCCTGAAGGGAAATAACCATACCCGTTTCCAATCAGGAAGGATCAGGTAAATAAGGTATTTGGAGTAAATATGATTACAAGCACTTTGAGCACTTTTATTCCCTCTCAAGGTCCTTATTAAACTTTGTCATTGTGTAAGAAAGTCCGATAGTCCCAAAAGATTTAATGGCTTCGCAGGAATGATCGATATATTCCGGTAGTTTTTTTAATTCTTCGGAATCCCATTTTCCCAATACATGTTCAACCTGGTATCCGGGAGGAAAATCATTCCCTACTCCAAATCTCAGTCGTGCAAAATGAGGGGTGCCAAGAACCTGGATAATATGGCTGAGTCCGTTATGACCTGAGTCACCCCCCTTGGCTCTCATACGGATTCTCCCAAAGGGGAGAGCGATGTCATCAAGCACAACCAAAAGGTTTTCATCAGGGATTTTCAGCTTCTTAAGCCAGTAATTTACAGCGTTTCCGCTAAGATTAACATAAGTATTGGGTTTCAAAAGATGAAAATGGCGGGATTTATATTTCATCTCAGTGATCCACCCATAGCGTTTATCTTTAAAATGAATATTGGATGCCCCGGCAAGAGCATCCAATATATCAAAACCTATATTATGTCTGGTGTGAGCGTATTGCTCACCGGGATTTCCTATTCCAGTGATCAGATACTTCACAATTCTATTGAGTGTTAGCTTTCTTTTCCTTCTTCTGCTGCGCTTTCTCCACCTTCAGCACCTTCAACACCTTCAGCACCTTCAGCTGCACCCTCTTCTCCTTCTTCTCCTTCTTCAACTTCCTCTTTCACTGCATCCGGATCTTCAAGTTCCATACCTTTCAAGGCTACACGTGAAGAAACAACAGATACCATCATTGATCTGGCAGGGTCAAGAATTTCAAGGTTGGGATAATCCAGGTCACCGATTTTTACCACATCGCTAATATCCACATTGGTAATATCGATTTCTAGTTTTTCAGGTAAATGTTTAATTAAACCTTTAACTTTAAGATATCTTCTTCTTTGTCTTAGTTTTCCACCATTCAAAATACCAATGGAAGATCCGACAAGTTCCACCGGAATGGTAGCTACAACAGGTTTATCATCAAATACTTCGATAAAGTCAATATGTGTAATCTTATCAGTTACAGGATGAAATTGAATTTCCTGCATGATCGCCTTCCTTTGTTCGCCTTCAATGTCGAGCAGAACAATATACACATCCGGAGAAATAATAATCTTTTTAAAGAAATTTTCGTGGGCATAAAAATGTAAATTTTCTTTTCCACCATACATTACGCAGGGAACCATTTCCTGCTGACGAAGTCGACGGGTTTCTCCTTTACCCAGCTTCTCTCTTTTTTTAACTGAAATTTGAAATGTTTTCATAATTTAATATGTGCTACTAAGAATTAATTATAAATTCCCCATCACACCTGGGGTTTGATTATCCTTTTTCAAAAAGGAGTGCAAATATAGTAATTAAGTAATAAAATGCGAACTAATTGACTGATAATTGTATACTTTACTGATAACCTCTGCAAAGACATCCGCAATAGATAAAATTTTAATCTTATCCGACATGGGTTTTACAGGAATTGTATCGGTAACAATCACCTCATCTATATCAGAATCATTGATCCTTTCATAAGCAGGTCCCGAAAGCACAGGATGGGTTGCAATTACCCGGACCGATTTAGCTCCTTCATTTTTCATCATTTGTGCAGCAAGGGTAATGGTTCCTGCTGTATCAATCATATCATCAATGATGAAAATGTCTTTTCCTTCCATATCACCAATGGCCCTGATTTCTTCAACGACATTTGGTTTTTTTCTCATCTTATAACATATGACCATCTGACATTCAAGGAAACGTGAATAAGCATTGGCTCTTTTTGTACCTCCCATGTCCGGAGCTGCTATGGCAATATTTTCAAGTCCCAGGCTTTTAATATAAGGTACAAAAATGGAAGAGGCATATAAATGATCGACAGGTACATCAAAAAATCCCTGGAGCTGATCCGCATGCATATCCATTGTCATGACCCGGTCAACACCCGCAGAAACCAATAAGTTGGCTTTTAATTTTGCACCGATAGAAGAGCGGGGTTTATCTTTCCTATCCTGCCGCCCATAACCAAAATAAGGAATTACCGCAACTACCTTATAAGCACTGGCTCTTTTTGCAGCATCTATTAAAAGCAATAATTCCATAATGTTTTCAGCTGGGGGAGGAGTGGACTGGATAACAAAAACAATGCAGCCTCTTACTGATTCTTCATAGAAAGGCTGCATTTCTCCATCACTGAACTCTAAAACAGTGGTTTTGCCCAGGGGAATTCCGAACGATTTAGCGATTTTCTCCGCAAGGGGCTTGCTACCCCGACCTGCAAAAAATTTAATGGGTGCTGAATTCTTCATGCTGCAAAAAACAGATTTAAATAAAAAATTTATTTTTGCGCAAATGTAAGAAATCTTAGGTGGATATGAAGGGAATAATCAGGAAAAAAAACAAATATTTGGATATGTAGATTTTGTATGAATAAGGGAACTTCAGCGGAGCTTAATATTCTGATATAATTGATGGAATAAAAAGACTTTAGAGGTTTTTTCCAACAAAACCTAATATTTCTTCTTTCCCAAGACCTTTTTCAGCAGAACTAATAAATATTTCCGGCAGTTCTTCCCAGGTCTTTAGCATTTCATCTTTGAAAGTCTGGGTATTGATTCTGAGATGTTTCTGGTTAAGTTTATCCGATTTGGTGAAAACAATGACAAACGGAACGCCGTTTTCTCCCAGCCAATGGATAAAATCCATATCTATTTTTTGTGGCTTTAACCTGGAATCAATCAGCAAAAAAAGGCATTGCAATTTTTCTCTTTTAGAAATGTAATCTTCTATAAGACTCCCGAATTTATTTCTTTCTTTTTTAGAAACTTTTGCATAGCCATAGCCCGGAAGATCCACAATAAACCAACGTCCGTCAATTTCAAAATGATTGATCAGCCTGGTTTTTCCCGGGGTGGAGGAGGTCTTTGCCAGACTTTTTCTTCCCGTTAGCATATTGATCAAAGAAGACTTCCCAACATTAGAACGCCCGATAAAAGCATATTCCGGTAATTCTGATTCCGGGCATTGTGAAATTTTTTGAGAACTTTTGATAAACTTTGCCCGTGTAATTTTCATAATGGATTGATAGTAAATGAGGAGCAAAGGTACAAAAGTATTGTTTAGTTTATATTCCGATTAACCTTTTGAATGCTTTATTATTTATAACCATGCGCAGATGACTTGCTCTGGCTACTTCCTCTCCGGCATTTCTGAGGTAAATTTCAAAATATAATCTCCTTCCGTCAACTTTTATTAATCTTGATAAACAACTTATTGTTTCCCCGGCCAGAACAGGTTTGAAATGCTTTAAATTTATTTCAGAACCAACTGTGCTATGGCCTTTGGGCATCAGATCCTGAACGGAAGATAAAGCCACATATTCCATAAAGGCAACAATTTTTGAGGTAGCCAGTACCGGCATATGCTCACTGCCAAAGGAAGAGGCTATATCATTTTCACCCACCAGCTGGGTGATTTCATTTTCTATACCCGGTTGAATATCCAGAATCATGTATGCCGATTTTAATCAAAGATACAAAAGAAAAGAGCTTCATTTTATGGTTGTTTAGAATATTCATAATAAATTCACCTGAAGATTTTTAGGTAGGGATTCCATTTATTAATTTTCCTTGATCCTGATTTCGTCTTTGATTATTATACCGGCTAATGAAAGCTGAATCTGAAAACAGCTTTTAAAATGCTGTATGCTGGGCGATTTTATCAGGTATTTAAAGACATTATGAAATGAATTCCTATTTTTATTGAAATTCACAGTTAAACTACAGATCTGTTTATTATGAAATTTGAATTAAATTTATTGCCAGAGAAGACAAAATCTGTTTTTTCAGGTACTTAGCTTATTTTTAAACATGTATTAAAAACAACTATACTATGAACAGTATTAAAGCCTTATTATTCATTCTAGCAATTATGACAGGAATAAATCTTTCAGCACAAAAAACGGATGCAACTATGGGATCATTTGAACATTTTTCAGATATTGGATCACCAGCAATTAAGGGAAATGCTGAGTACAAGATTCCGGAACAGATATATAATATAACAGCGTCAGGATCAAATATTTGGTTTGGTGAGGATAGTTTCTCTTTTTTATGGAAGAAAATGAACGGGGACTTTATTCTTCAGACCCAGATTAAATTCCTGGGTGCAGGACATGAAATTCACAGGAAAACAGGAATAATGTTCAGAAGTTCTCAATCCAAAGGATCACCTATGGTAGCTTGTACCGTTCATGGGGGTGATGGCTTAACATCCCTGCAATTCAGGAAAAAAGAGGGAGAAAATGTTGAGGAAATAAAATTTGAATCTGTTGGACCCAATGTTCTCCAGCTGGAGAAGAAAGGAAATACATTTATCATGTCTGTTGCACAATTCGGGGAAGTATACATTCAAAGGAAAATAGATAATATAAACCTGGGTGATGATATCATGGCGGGCTTATTTGTGTGCTCTCATAATAATGATTTTTCAGAAGAAGTGGAATTCTCTAATACCCGTTTATTTAAACCGGCTCCGGAAAACCTGGTTCAGTACCAGGAATACTTGGGAAGTTTTCTGGAAGTAATGGATGTTAAGTCGGGCCATAGAAAGGTTTTAGCCAGTCATGAGGGATCATGGCAGGCTCCGAACTGGGCTCCTGATGGGCAAAATCTGATGTACAATGCAGATGGAAGGCTTTACAATTTCGATATTATAAGCAAAGAATCAAAAGAACTATTTACCGGTTTTGCCACCAGCAATAATAATGATCATGTGCTTTCGTTTGATGGCAAATTACTGGGAATCAGTCATCACGCTGAAGAATCCGGGGGGCAGTCGCTGATTTATACCTTACCGGCAGAGGGTGGAGTTCCGGAAAAGGTTACCCGGAAAAGCCCATCTTATTTGCATGGATGGTCGCCCGACAATAAATACCTTGTTTACACGGCTGAACGAAATGGAGATTATGATATCTACAGAATTCCGGCCAGGGGAGGAGAGGAGAAACAGCTTACCAAAACCAAAGGTCTTGACGATGGATCAGAGTATTCACCCGATGGGAAATATATCTATTTCTGTTCTACCCGTACAGGAGTGATGCAGATTTGGCGAATGGATGCCAATGGAGAAAACCAGGTCCAGCTGACATTTGATGAACTGAATGATTGGTTTCCTCATGTATCTCCGGATAATAAGTGGATCGTTTTTATTTCATTTCCAAAAGAAGTTCCTGCTGATCAGCACCCCTTTTATGAACCTGTTTATATCCGTTTGATTCCTGTTGAGGGAGGTGAACCCAGGGTGATATCTTATTTGTACGGAGGACAGGGAAGTATGAATGTACCTAACTGGTCGCCGGACAGTAAGAAAATCTCCTTTGTGAGCAATGGAGATTTTTAATCGGGGAAGAAAAGGCCTCGTTAGGGATTATTTAATATAGACTTCCAGCAATTTGCTTTCCTCTGTGGGAGTCAGGTTAATGGATTTTAGTTCTGCCGGAAGGAGCACTGTTTCTCCCTTTTCGATCATCATTTTTTGATTTTCCTTATAACGAATTTCAACCCTTCCCTGAGTGCAAATCAAAATTACAAATGAATCAATGAAATTATAATCTTTTTCCACCGGAGTTGTAAAATGCATCAGGTTGGTAGTAAAGTAAGGACAGCTTTCTAATTCAATACTTTTATTAACAGCCTTTTCGTATTGGGTTTTATAGGATGATTTACTGGTGAAATCAATAACATCCAGAGCCTGATCGGTATGAAGATCACGGGTTTTCCCGTCCTTATCTTTTCGGTTGAAATCGAAGATGCGGTATGTAACATCAGATGTCTGCTGTATTTCGGCTAATAAAATACCTGAACCTATGGCATGAACTCTGCCGGCAGGAATAAAAAACACATCTCCTTCTGATACTTCTTCGGCCTTAAGCAGGTCGGGAATTTTATTTTCATTCAGGCTATCAATATATTGCTCCTTATTAACTTTTTTTCGAAATCCTGAAATGAGTTTAGCCCCCTTTTCAGCCTGCATTACATACCACATTTCTGATTTGCCAAATGATCCGTGTCTTTCTGAAGCTATTTCATCGTCAGGATGAACCTGGATGCTAAGGTCATCATTTGCATCAATAAATTTGATTAAAAGAGGGAATTCCAGACCAAATTTTTCATATACCGAATCACCTATCAGGTCACCCATATATACTTCAATAAGTTCCTGGATATTATTTCCCTTCAGAAAACCATCCGCTACAACAGATATATTTCCATCAACTGAAGAAATCTCCCAGCTTTCACCGGCAGATTCACCTGCATTGGATTTTTTGAGAACATCACGGAGTTTCTTACCTCCCCATATTTTATCCAAAAGGATAGGTTCAAATTTTAAAGGATATAAATTATTCATTTTTTTTTTGTGCTAATGCAAATGTGCTGATGTGCTAATGTGCTGATGTGTTAATTATACAAAAAATAAGTACCTAAAGTATCCGCCATAATTGCTCTAAACCACATAATCCACCACCGCCAGTTCTCTGTTCAGCTCGTGCAATCGTGCAATCAGTTTTTGATGTTCGGGATGGGCAGCGTATTCCTTTAACGCAGTTTCATTTTCAAATTCACTTACAAGAGCGATATCGTAGGCCGTTTCCCTAGGACTTATATTGATTCCGGCTTCTATGCTTAAAATACCGGGTATAGTGTTTTTTAAGTTTTCAATCATGTGCTTAAGATTTTCCAGATCCTCCTCTTTCTTTTCACTTTTTATTCTGAAAAACACAATATGTTTGATCATAATGAATGCTTTTTTATTGCAAATTTGTAGATTTACCTTCAGAAGGACAAATTTAATGCTTTAATCCGGAAATACTTTTTTATGTTCATTATTGGAATAGCCGGGGGAACCGGCTGCGGAAAGTCTACAGTTGTTAAAAAGATTATTGCTAAACTTCCTGAGAACCAGGTGGCGGTTATTCCACAGGATTCCTATTATAAAGACAGCAGCCATATCCCTCTGGCGGAGCGACAAAAAATTAATTTCGACCATCCTTCTTCCCTGGAATTCCCATTGCTGGTAGAACATATTAAAAAATTAAAAGACGGGAAATCCATCCAGCAACCCACCTATTCCTATCTGACATGTACACGAAACAAAGAAACCATAAATGTGGAACCTTCAAAAGTTGTGATAGTGGAAGGAATCCTGATTTTTACCCACAAACCTCTAAGGGATTTAATGGATATAAAAATCTTTGTTGATGCTGAACCGGACGACAGGTTAAGTCGCGTGATCCACAGGGATATTGAAGAAAGAGGAAGAGTGGTTGAGCAGGTGCTGGAAAGATATTATGAAACGGTAAAACCCATGCATATTCAGTTTATTGAACCCACAAAACGATTTGCTGATATTATCGTACCCCAGGGAGGAGAAAATGAAGTAGCCATCAATGTTCTTTCAACAATAATAAAAGAAAGACTGGGTATGCAATAAAACTGCACTCCCGGGTATTATCTTTACAAATAAAAAACCATGTTAGATCATATTTCACCGGAAAATCTGCTTTTTCTTGATATTGAAACCGTACCTCAGTTTCAGGAATTTGATAAGATGCCTGAAAATCTCAAAGCCCTGTGGGAGAAAAAAGCTCAATTTCTTGTAAAGGAAGAAGAAACTGCAGGCGATATTTTCCAGAGATCAGGAATATATGCTGAGTTCGGTAAAATTGTATGTATTTCTGTCGGTCATTTGCACAAGCAGGATGGGAAAGAAATGATCCGGCTGAAATCATTTGCTGATGAAGATGAAAAAAAACTTCTGACAGAGTTCAGAAAAATGTTACTTGCCTATGCAAAGAAACGTGACTTTTCTCTTTGTGCTCACAATGGTAAAGAATTCGATTTTCCATACATAGCCCGCCGGATGCTTGTAAATTCCCTTGAATTACCTCCTGTTCTGGATATTGCCGGAAAGAAACCCTGGGAGATTCGCCATATTGATACCATGGAACTATGGAAATTCGGAGATTTTAAGAATTATACCTCCCTGGAGCTTCTCAGCACTATTTTTGGTATTCCAACACCCAAAGACGATATTGATGGTTCGATGGTGGCAGACGTCTATTGGAATGACAAGGATCTGCCAAGGATTGTGGAATATTGCGAGAAAGATGTTATATCCATTATCCAATTGATCCTCAGGTTTAAAGGAAGGGAAATGATTTTGGAAGAGTATATCGAATCGCTG